>DASSSM010000505.1:0-3907 GCA_035708425.1 Pseudolabrys sp. | reverse complement strand
CGTAGCCGCCGGTCGCGACGACCGCCATGCGTTCGGCCTCGCTCGGGTTTTGCGAAGGATAAAGGTGCTTGCGCGCGAATTCGAACAGGACGCGGATAACCTCGTCTTCCATCCTGCAGAGGCGCTCGGCACAGCGCCGCCCGTGACGATCTCTGAGCAGCAGTTGCTCGGCCTTGGCGCGGCCGTCCGTCAATGCAGTCTTGAGCTTTTGCGCCACCATGGAGCGCAGGTCGTGCTCGTTGCCGGTGTGAGCCTTGGCAAGCTTCTCCAAGTCGGCGGTGATCGCACGCACGTCGATGAGGTCGCCCGACCCACGCGAGGTTCGTTCGGCAGATGGGCGCTGTTCCTGGTCGAGCGCAAGGGAGGCCATAGACCCATCGGATAGCGGAGGCGAGGCGGTAAGTCACCCGCCCGACAGAGATATTTCTTGCAATGCCCGATTTTGAGGCATCCGCGGGGCTGGTGACGACAGCCGCGGATTATGGTTCGGTGTCGGGGCAATTCAGCGATGCGGGAGAATAAAAACGATGCGCATGTTCCAGGTCTGCGTTTGCGGTCAGCCCTTGCAACTCAATGAGCAGCCCACGCCGGAGCCGAAAGGCACAGAAGTCCTGCTGAAGGTCCTGGCCGCAGGCGTCTGCCACAGCGATCTGCACCTCGCCGATGGCTGGTTCGATCTGGGCGGCGGCAAGCGGATGAGCCTTGCCGATCGCGGTATGAAGCTTCCGGTAACGCTTGGCCACGAGAACGTCGGCGAGGTCGTCGCCTTTGGCCCGGACGCCAAGGGTGTCAAGGTCGGCGACCGCCGGCTGGCGCATCCGTGGATCGGCTGCGGCACCTGCGGCCCATGTCAGCGCGGCGACGAGAATCTCTGCCGTGCGATGCGCAGTCTCGGCGTATTTTCCAATGGCGGCTACGCCGATTACCTGATGGTCCCTCATCCGCGCTATCTGTTCGATATCGGCGATCTGCCGCCCGACCGTGCAGCGCCGCTCGCGTGTTCCGGTGTCACGACGTATGGCGCCTTGAAAAAAATTTCGACGCTGAAAAGCGAGCCGACGGTGATCATCGGCGCGGGTGGTCTCGGGCTCATGTGCCTCGCCTTGCACAAGGCCATGGGAGGGCATAGCGCCATCGTGGTCGATATCGACCCGGTGAAGCGCGACGCCGCGAAGAAAGCGGGCGCCGCAAAAGTTGTCGATGGTGGCGCAGCCGACGCCTCCCAACAAATCATCGATATGACCAATGGTGGTGCCTGGGGCGTGATCGATCTTGTGGGTTCCTCGCAAAGCGCGCGTGTCGGCTATGACAGCCTGATCAAGGGCGGCAAATACGTCATCGTCGGGCTTTACGGTGGCGACCTGACGGTGTCGTTGCCGCCGATCCCCATGCGGGCGCTGACGATCCAGGGCTCCTACGTCGGCAGCCTGCCGGAGATGAAGGAATTGATCGACCTTGTCCGGCGCACGGGGATCCCGCCGGTCCCTGTTGCAACGCGTCCGCTCGAAGATGTGAATGCGGTGATGGACCAGCTTCGTGCCGGCAAGGTGATTGGCCGCGTGGTGCTGACGCCAAATTGAGGAACGCGGCATGAATGCGAACGAACTGCGCGCGCTGCAAGCGCCGATCAAGGAGCGTTACAAAAACGAGCCGAAAGCGGCTTACATAACGCTCAAGGCGAAAGGCAATCTCGACCGCACGAATATCGCTTGCAAGGTCGAAACGGGACGCGCGCTCGCCGTTGCCGGTCTGCATCCGGCGACAGGCGGCTCCGGTCTCGAACTTTGCTCCGGCGACATGCTGCTGGAGGCTTTGGTTGCCTGCGCCGGTGTCACCATGAAGGCGGTGGCGACTGCGCTCGATATTCCGCTCAAGTCAGCAAGCGTCTCGGCGGAAGGCGATCTTGATTTTCGCGGAACGCTCGGCGTGGCCAAGGATGCGCCGGTCGGCTTTGCTCAAATCCGTCTGCGCTTCGATCTCGACACCGACGCACCACAGGACAAACTCGATCAGTTGCTCAAACTCACCGAGCGCTATTGCGTGGTCTATCAAACGATCAAGAACGGACCGCCGGTCGACATAAAGCTATCGCGCGTCTAGCGGCAGACGATCTGCTATGCATGGTTGCAACTTGCGCGGCGTTTGATGGCGTGGTCATGTGCGCCGCTCCAGATGCCTCCCGACCTGTATTTTGCCCTCACGCTCATCGTCAAAATGGCCATCACCGCCGCCTTCGTGCTGGCGGCGACAATTACCGCCGAGCGTGCCGGCCCGCTGGTCGGCGGGCTGGTGGCGACGCTGCCGATCGGGGCGGGGCCGATTTACGTTTTCCTTGCGCTCGATCACGATGCACAATTCATCTCGCAAAGCGCGGTGGCGAGCCTTGCCGTCAATGCGGCAAATGTCATCTTCGCGGTGGTCTATTGCGTGCTGGCTCAAAGGCGATCGCTCGCCATCAGTCTGGGCGGCACCTACGTCGTGTGGATTGTGCTGGCGGCGATCATAACCGCCAGCCATTGGTCGCTTGGTCCCGCGCTTCTGATCAACGCAGCTGCGATTGCGGTGGGGATGTGGGTCGTTCGGCCGTTCCGCCACACGCGGATGCCGCGGCAGCAACCGCGCCGGTACGACTACGTTTTGCGCGCAGCGATGGTCGCAGTCCTGGTCGGCATCGTCGTTACATTCAGCTTCCGCATCGGTTCATATGGCAGCGGGCTGCTGGCGGTGTTTCCGGTCGTGCTCACCAGCATCATCCTCATTCTGCATCGGCGCGCCGGCGGCAAGCCGACTGCAGCGGTGCTGGCCAATGCGCCGCTCGGCCTGCTCGGTTTTGGCATAGCCTGCATGGTCCTGCATCTGACCGCCGAGTCCTTGGGTGTCGTGGCGGGACTTTCGCTGGCGGTGGCGACATCGATCGGCTGGAGCCTGGCGGTCCTGGCGGCGCGTCGGCACCGAATTGCAGTTTAACCCATGTCGCTTTTTCTCTCCGGATTGTTGCTGAAAATTCTGATGACCGCCTCGATCGTGGTGGCGGCTTCAGTCATCGTGGAGCGCAGCGGTCCCTTCATTGGTTCGCTCGTCGCGGCGCTTCCGACCGCAGGCGGCGCGGCGATGATCATTCTCGCGCTCGAACATCCGCCCGAATTCATCGCACAAAGTGCGGTGGGAAGCCTGATCGCGAACGCCGCCTGTGCGTTCTTTGCGCTGACTTACGCCGCGATTGCGCAACGGCGCTCGCTGCAGCTCAGCCTCGGAGGTGCATTCCTCGTGTGGCTTGGCATTGTGTTCCTGTTGCGTCTCGTGGAGTGGAATGCGACCGGTGCGGTATTGCTGAACGCTGTCGTTTATCCGATCGCGATCGTCGCTGCGCGCCACTTTCGAATCGCCGGGGCGGTGAAGCGTGTCGAACTGAGCGGCGTGGACCTAGCCTGGCGCGCCGGCGTGGTGACGCTTTGCGTCGTGCTCGTGACGGCGGCGAGCAGCTCGATCGGCTCCTATTTTTCGGGAACGTTCGCCTTTTTTCCGGTGGCCATGGGCTCGTTCTTCATCATCTTGCATCCGCGCATTGGCGGGCCGGCAGCGGCAAGCGTCGCTGCGCATGTGCTCACCCCATTGATCGGGCTCGGCCTTGGCTTGCTCGCCGTGCATCTCCTGGCCGTGCCGATCGGCGTGTGGTGGTCCTACGCAATCGGGCTGAGCATCGGCATTGGCTGGAACGCGCTGCTGTGGGCGCTGCGGCAGCGCAAATTATTGCAGTAGCCCTTCTTCCAACGCCTTGATCTGCAGCGCGAGATATCGCGAAAAAATCCGGCATTGAGCAAGGCTTCCGGCCGTGAACCAGAGTCCGGGCTGCGCGGTGCGCCGCCACATGTTGCACAGCTCGCCACCCTCATCGAAACCCCAGACC
>DASSSM010000504.1:0-3790 GCA_035708425.1 Pseudolabrys sp. | reverse complement strand
CAGAACACGGTGCCTTCGGTCGAGCGATAGGGCTCGCCTTTGAAGCCCTTCGGCAGCAGCGCGAGGTTGGCGCCCATCGTCGGCAGCACAGGCCCGCCGTTGATCGGGTTGGCGTAGCGCACGCGCGCGCCGTGACGCTTGTCGATGTCGCCGGTCGACTTCAGCCGCTCCAGGATCGGCCGCATCTTGGCGTAGGGGTAGTTGATCACCGGCGAGCGATTGAGATGAACCGGCGCGCCGTCCGGCAGCACGCCGGTAGCGTAGCGCTCAAACGAGTCGCCGTCTTGGTGGCTGACGTTCTGCATCTTCTCGTCGAAGTGCGAGGCAAATGATGCCTGGAAGTGATTGATCGTCGGCATGTCAAGGACGTCGAGCCACATCACGGGCTCCTTGCCCGGGTTACCGTGATCGTGCGGCGCCCAGTTAGCCGTAATGATGAAGTCGCCGTGCTCCATCTGCGCCTTCTCGCCCTCGACCGCCGTGTAGGCGCCCTTGCCCTTGAGCACGAAACGAATGGCCGAAGCGACATGCTGGTGCGCCTCAGCGATCTCGCCCGGCAGTATCAGCTGGATGCCCGCGAACAGCGTATTGGTGATGCGCGACTTGCCCGGCTCGCCGGGATTTTCCAGCACGAGCACGCGGCGCTCGGCCTCCTCGGCGGTGATGACATCGCCGGCCTCGAGCATCAGCTTCTCAACTTCGGGGAACTTCCACAGCGCCGCTTGCATCTGGGTCTTCGGCTCGGGAGTCACCAGACCTTTGAGCACCTCCCACAGGGGCGCGAGGTGATACTTAGAAATCTTGTCATAGTAGGCCTGACGTGCGCCGGTGATATTGTGCTTGTTGCCGGCCTGCGCGGTGTCGATCGCGAGCGTCATTGGGCTCCTCCGTGAACCGTTTATTCCATTTGTAGCGAATATAGCCCACCGCGTGCGCCGCTTAAACCCATGAAACCGGGCGAATAACGGCTATGTGGCGCGAGACCCGGCCTACTGACGCTGCTTTTCAAAACTTGGCAGCGCACCGATACCTGAAGTCCAGCGCTGAGCAGACCGGTACCAATATTGCAGCTTCGGTATGAGCTGATCGCGCTGGTTGAGGGTACCGACGCGGATCGAATGGACCTTGGGATCGGGTTCAGTGCTGGTGGAATAGATCGGCGAGCCGCAATGTGGACAAAAAGATTGCGGCCGCTTGTTTCCGCTCTCTCCCGTCTTGACGTAGATCTTCAGCTCACCCTGCAAGAGTTTGAAGCTGCCTTTCTTCGTTGGCACCACAGTGCGGAACGCCGAGCCGGACAAGGTCTGACAATCGGTGCAGTTGCAGATCGCGACCGCATCCGGATCGATTTCAGCTTCGTAACGAATGTGGCCACAATGGCACCGGCCGTCGACCTTCATCGCTGCGCTTTCCTTCAGTTATTGACCGACCCGCCGTCGACCACGAGCGACTGGCCTGTCACGAAATCGCTGTCGCTCGACGCTAGAAATACGAGCGCGCCGAGCAGGTCTTCCGGATAGGCGTCGCGCTTGAAGGCGCGGCTGTTCCGCACCGGAATGCGCTCTTCCTCCACATGGCCTCTGTTCTCCAGCCCGGAGTCGCTCAATATGAAACCCGGAGATAGAGAATTGACAGCAATTCCATATTCGCCGAGCTCGCGTGACAGGGCTCGGGTGAAGGCAAGGATCGCACCTTTCGACACAACATAAGGCAGCATGCGCGGCACGCCTTTGTAAGGCGTGCCCGAGCCGATATTGATTATTTTCCCGCTGCGCCGTGCCATCATATGTGGCGCGACGTGCCTAACCATCAGATAACTCCCACGCACATTGATCGCCATCACGCGATCCCACAGCTCGGGATCCCACTCATTGAAGGCTCTCGGCTTCAGCACGGAATAAAGCGCAGCATTGTTCACCAGCACGTCGATCTGGCCAAAGCGATTGATCGTCTCCGCAACCAAAGCCTTCACCGCGCGCTCGTCGCCGATGTCGAACGTCACGCTGGCGACCGAGTTCGCGCCGTGGCGTCCGGCGATTTCCTCGGCAAGCGCTCGGCCGTCCGCAATATCGGCGATCATCACGCGCGCGCCTTCGGCCGCGAGCGCCTGCGAATAGTGGCGGCCGATGCCCTTGGCACCGCCGGTGACGATCGCGGTTTTTCCGGCAAGCCTCGGCATGATTCCTCTCCGCCTCGCCATATTCATGCCCGCGCTTGTCGCGAGCGTCCACGTCTTGCAAGATCGTCACCTTAAAGAGGTGGTTGGCCGGCACAAGCTTGTGCTCGGGCCGGCCCAAGGGCCGGACCCGGGTGGGCCGGCCATGACGGGGGAGCTGACTCATGCCGCGCGATACCGCCGACCGTCTTGCGATCCGCGACTTGATCGAGAATTGGGCGCTCTGGCGCGACGCGCGTATGTGGGACCGCTTCCGTACCGTCTGGCACAAGGACGGGCAAATGTGGGCGACCTGGTTTCAGGGCTCCTATGAGGATTTCATCCGTGTCAGCCAGGAAGGCTACGACCGCGGCGTGCGCATCATGCACATGCTCGGCGGCATGAGTATCGACATCAAGGGCAAGCGAGCGATCGCGCAAACCAAGATGACGATCTCGCAGCGCGCAAAGGTCGAGGGCGTGCTGTGCGATGTCGTGTGTAGCGGACGCTTCTACGATTTTCTGGAAAAGCGCAAAGGCCGCTGGGGCATCGTGTTGCGGCGGCTCGCCTACGAGAAAGACCGCATAGACCCGGTTGAGCCCGATGCAAGGCTCACGCTCGACAAGGCGCATCTGGCGCAGTTTCCGGAAGGCTACCGCCACCTCGCCTACCTGCAGAGCAAGATCGGTTACACGATCAAGGACGAGCTTCCGGGGCTCGACGGGGCGCCGCTTGCGGCGCTTTATGCCAAGGGCGAGGCTTGGCTCAAAGGCAAGAAGCTCTAGAAACGACGCGAGGGGTTGGCGCGCGCATCAGGAAGTGCAATTTTGGATTGTGGTGGGGCATCAAACCACCGGGGGGACAACGGACATGTCGCTTGCCGACAAATTCAATCTGCTGAATGAGTTCAATATCCTGCGCATCATTTGCGCGGTGTTCTTTATTCCGCACATCATCGGCAAGATCACCGTGCCGGCAACGCTTGAGTTCTTCGTCAAGGCGGGCTTCAAGCCGCCCGCAACCTGGATGTACATCGCGGGTGTGATCGAGACGGTCCTGTGCATCGGGTTGTTTTTCGGCATCTACCTCCAATATGTTGCCTTCATCGCATTCATCCATCTGCTGGTTGCGGGCGCCGCCACCTACAAGGTCACGAAGAGCTGGATTTGGGTGATCGGCGGCATCGAATATTGCGTGTTCTGGGCTATCTGTTGTCTCGTCGTCGCGATGCACGCCTATCACACCGGCATGTAACGTTTTCTCAGTGAAAGGAAGCCTCCCCAATGGCTAGCGTTCTGTTTTCTCCCCTCACCATGCGCGGCTTGACCTTGCCGAATCGGGTCGTCGTCTCGCCGATGTGTCAGTACAACTCAAACAACGGCTCGGCCAATGACTGGCACCTGATGCATCTCGGCAATATGTCGCTCGGCGCCGCCGGCCTGGTGATGTGTGAGATGACGAACGTCAATCCGCAGGGGCGCATCTCTCCGAAATGCGCCGGCATGTGGTCGGACGACAACGAGGCCGCGCTCAAGCGCGTGCACGATTTCTGCCGGCAATACGGGGTGGCGAAGCTCGGCGTGCAGCTTGCCCATGCCGGCCGCAAGGGGCCGACCACGCCGCCGGCGGCCGGCG
>DASSSM010000503.1:0-3940 GCA_035708425.1 Pseudolabrys sp. | reverse complement strand
ATGGGCACCAAATAGTTCATGTAGGTATCAACGGGATCTCTCATTTCGTCTCCTTGACGCGAATCACAACGGCTAGCTTAGCCGCCGGGCGTGTCCGTTGATCTATTTTCCCACAAGCAGCCGCGCAAGACGCTGCATATCAGCTGGCCGATTCGTCGTCCTTGTAGAGCTCTTCACGTGACACTTTGCTGTCCTTCACGCTTGCGAGCTCGAGCAAGAAATCAACCACCTTTTCCTCGAAGATTGGCGCGCGCAGGGCGGCAACTGCCTGCGGATTCTGCCGATAGTAGTCCCACACCCGCTGCTCCTGGCGGGCGAATTGGCGTGCACGGTCCATGACGGCACGGCTGAGCTCGTCGTCCGTTACCGTGATATTGTTCTTTTCGCCAATTTCGGCGAGCACCAGGCCGAGCCTTACACGGCGCTCCGCGATCGCCCGGTACTCAGCCTTGGCCTTTTCCTCAGTCGTGTTTTCGTCGGCGAAAGTCTTGCGCTCGTTTTCGAGCTCCTGCAGCACCGACTTCCACACGCGGTCGAACTCCTCCTCGACCAGGGTGGGCGGCGGATCGAACTTGTGCATCTTGTCGAGCTCGTCGAGCAGAGCGCGCTTGATCTTCTGGCGCGACATCGATGCGTGCTCGCGCGTGATGCGATCTTTGACCGCGTCGCGCAGCTTCTCGATCGACTCCAGGCCGAGCCCTTTCGCGAATTCGTCATCGATCGTCACCGTGCCGGGCGCTTCGATCGATTTCGCCGTGACGATGAATTTGGCATCCTTCCCGGCCAGGTCCTCTTTCATGTAGTGGGCGGGGAAGGTCACTTTCAGCGTGCGCGTTTCGCCCGTCGTAACGCCGATCAGCTGATCCTCGAACCCCGGAATGAAGGTGTTGGAGCCGATGAGCACGACTGCGTCGTCGCCCGTGCCACCTTCAAACGGTTTGCCGTCAATGGTGCCGGCGAATGAGATCGTTACGCGGTCATCTTTCGCCGCTTTCTCACCTTGCGGGCGCGGTGTGTAGGGCCGGTTCTGATCGGCGATGTTCTTGATGCCTACTTCGACTTCGGTCTCAGCGACATCGACGGTCAGCTTTGTGAGTCTGATGGTCTTGAAGTCACCAAGCGTGATTAGCGGCACAATTTCGAGCGCCATCGTGTAGTTCAGATCGCTCTTGCCCTCGATCAACTGCTCGATCGCGCCCTCTTCGGTCGGCAGCGTGACCTTCGGATCAGCCGCGAGCTTGAACCCGCGCTCGCTGACGATCTGATTGTTGGTGTCGCGCACGGTGGCTTCGATCACCTCGGCCATCGCCGACCGGCCGTACATGCGCTTGAGATGGGCGACCGGCACTTTGCCGGGACGGAAGCCGTTGATCCGGACGCGACCTTTCAGATCGTCAAGGCGCTGGTTTACTTTGGCGTCGAGCTCGGCGGCCGGTACGACGACTTTGTACTCGCGCTTGAGACCTTCCGACAGTGTTTCGGTAACCTGCATTGCTCACTACTCGTTGCTTACGTTCGTACGACGCTCGCCTGACCTGGCGTCAACGTCACGGAAATCCGGAAACGGGTGGTCGCCCCGCATTTTATAGCCCTTGGCGTGGTGCGGGCGGAGGGATTTGAACCCCCACGACTTTCGTCACGGGAACCTAAATCCCGCGCGTCTACCAATTCCGCCACGCCCGCAAGGGGCGGTTACAGGACAACCCTGGCCCCGCAATCCGGCAGGGCTTAACGCGGCCATGCCCGCCTAGGCAAGGCTTAAGCCGTCCGGTCCTAGGGCGGGATTCACCACTGAAATAGCCCCTCCAGCGCGGACCGCAATAGCACCCCTCAGTCCTGGGCAGCCCGGCCGCCCAAAAGCCGTCCGTAAACCCGCGGAAGCATGTCCGGGAGGTCTTCAGCGATGAGTCCAAGGCCGAATTCCTTGGCCGCTTCCCCATGCAGCCAGACTGCGGCACAAGCCGCTTCGAACACCGGCATACCTTGGGCCAGAAGACCGCAGACGATGCCCGCCAGGACGTCTCCGGAACCGGCAGTGGCAAGCGTCGGCGGACCGTTGTCTGCAATCGCCGCGTGACCATTTGGCTCGGCCACCACGCTATCGGCTCCCTTCAAAACCAGAACGGCGCCCGTTTTCGCAGCGGCCAGCCGAGCCTTCTCAAGTTTAGATCGAGAATGCGCGTCCTGCTCCAATGCACTGAACAACCGGGAAAACTCTCCCTCGTGCGGGGTAAGCACGACCGGTCGACCGCCTCGCTTGCCAATTGCATTGGCCAACGCGTCGGGTTCTCCGGCAAAGCTTGTCAATGCATCTGCATCCAGCACCACCGCCGCATCCCCTTCGAGCGCGGCGCGCACTTGTTCGCGCATAGCCGGGCCAACGCCTCCACCAGGACCGAGGGCGATGGCATTTCTCCGTTTGTCGGCGAGAAATTCCTTTAGCTCAATTGGTCCGTCCACCTGGCGCACCATGACCGCCAGGTTCTCAGCGGCATTAATGCTCAAAGCATCCCTTGGGCTTGCAATGGTGACCAGACCTGCCCCTGCCCGGAGCGCCCCGCGCGCGGCCAGTCGCGCGGCGCCGGTCGATGATGGCCCGCCCGAAACGACGACCGCGTGGCCGCGAGAGTATTTGTGGCCCTCGGTCCTGGCCTGCGGAAACGCATTCCGCCAAAGCGCAGGGACATTCGCAAACGTCGTTGGCTTGATTTTGTCGAGGACGCGCTCCGGAATTCCAATATCGGCGACTTCGACCACGCCGCAATGCAGGCGTCCCGGAAGAAGGAAATGTCCGGGCTTGCGTCGGAAGAACGTAACAGTGAGCTGCGCGTTGACGGCACATCCCATCACCGCTCCGGTGGTGCCGTTCACGCCACTCGGCAAATCGACGGCGACGATGGGCACCGAGGCGGCATTCATCAAGTCGATGGCGTTGCGCGCCGGGCCCTCCACATCCCGGTCAAGTCCGGCACCAAAGAGCGCATCGATGATCAAGTCGCAATCCGCAAATGCTGCCGGCGACGGCTCGCTTACGGGTCCGTTCCAGCGCTGTGCCGCCAAAGCGGCGTCACCTTTCAACCGCTCGCGTTTCCCGACGAAACAAACGCTCGCCACCAGGCCGCGCTCGGCCAAATAGCGCGCGGCAACGAATCCGTCGCCGCCATTGTTACCGGGGCCTGCGACGACCACGACGCGACGCCCTTGCAGCATTTTGGAGGCAGCGTCGGCAACGGCACGGCCGGCATTCTCCATTAACACGATGCTGGGAATGCCACCCGCTACGGCCAGGCGGTCGGCCTCTGCCATCTCCGCCGTCGTGAGCAGTTCGATCATTTGCCGGAAAGACTATCGGTGCGTTCGACCAGGGACAATTCGAGGCAACCTATTGTTGCGCAAGAGGTCCTTCGCGACTGGCTAAATTCTAACCACTTTGCTTAACTCGTGGGCGCCGGATATTAGGCAGCGCGCTGGGCGGCCCTCTGCAACCCACCTAAACCATTGCAGGGAAGAGATTTTTTGTCTCACGCCGGGTTGGCACGAGACCTGCAAACCGGTAGCGCGGCCCGTCGGAATGTTCTCCGGCGAGCTGCGGGAAGGACAGGCAATGAAAAAAATCGAAGCCATCATCAAGCCGTTCAAACTGGACGAGGTGAAAGAGGCGCTTCAGGAAGTGGGCCTGCAGGGGATAACTGTGACCGAAGCAAAAGGCTTCGGACGACAGAAAGGGCACACCGAGCTATACCGCGGCGCCGAATACGTGGTCGATTTTCTCCCCAAAGTGAAAATCGAAATCGTGCTGGGCGACGACATGGTGGAAAAAGCGATCGATGCGATCCGGCGCGCCGCTCAGACTGGCCGGATTGGTGACGGCAAGATATTCGTTTCCAACATCGAAGAAGCCATTCGGATCAGGACCGGGGAATCCGGAATTGATGCAATC
>DASSSM010000502.1:0-3259 GCA_035708425.1 Pseudolabrys sp. | reverse complement strand
AACTTCGTGCGCGCGCACAATTGCTTGATATAGTGCGGTAATTTATGATCGAGCGACGGGATTGGGGCGGGGTGTCTACAGGCGTGCGGACTTAGACCTGTCAATCTCCTGCACCGATAACGTAAGATATTGCGAAGAGGGATCAGTCACTTCGCCTGTAGAGTAGCCCCATGGCCAGACCAGCCGTTATTCTTGTTGGCGCCGATAAAGGTGGCGTTGGTAAGACGACCGTCGCCCGCACCTTGATCGACTATTTTGGCGCGCATCAGACGCCAACCCGCGCCTTCGATACGGAAGCGCCGCGCGGCACACTCAAGCGTTTTCATCCCGACCTGACCGAGGTCGTCGATGTGACCTCGGTCTCTGATCAGATGAAGATCTTCGACACGCTGGGCAGCGCCGATGCCAAGGTGACAGTCATCGATGTGCGCGCCGGCCTGTTGTCATCGACGCTCCAGGCGCTCACTGAAATCGGTTTTCTGGAATCGGCGAAGAAGGGGCAGATTACCTTCGCAGTGTTCCACATCCTCGGTCCGTCGATTGCGTCGCTGGAGGAGATCGCCGAGACGGCACGCGTCGTCGGCGACGCCAACTACTTCCTAGTCAAAAATTTCGTGAACAACACGACATTCTTCGAATGGGATCCCGCGACCTACAATTCCTACTTCAAGAAGATCAAGGGTGCCGAAGAGATCATGATCCCGAAGCTCAACGAAATGGCCTACGAGCAGGTGGAAGTGGCGAGCGTGCCGTTCGTTTCGTTTGTCGGCAATAAGGGGCCGAAAGGTGAAGCGGCAAACTATTCATTCGTTCTTCGGGGTTACGTGCGTCATTGGCTCGGTAACGTCTGGGGTGAATTCGACAAGGTGAAGCTGGTCGATCTTGTCTCGCCGAAGATGGAAAGCAACGTCCGTCAAGTCGCCGGCTAACATCGATCAAAGTCGCGCCAGGTCAGCGCGCGGCGTCCGGTCAGGTGATGTCATTTCGCAGCTCCATCACCATTGTCGCATCGCCGCGACCCCGCGTAGGGAAAACGTTGGTCGCGCGGTTGCTGACCGACTTCCACCAGAGTGAGAACCGCAAGGTTGTCTCGTTCGACCTCAATTCAGGCGAACGGACGCTCACACAATTTTTGCCCGAGCAGACGGTCGCGGCTTCCGTTCGCGATGTGAACGGACAGATGGCTCTGTTCGACAGGCTGGTGACCGGCGATGACACGACCAAGATCATCGATCTCGGGCATGAATCGTACGAATCTTTTTTCACTTTGGCCCAGCAGATCGACTTCATCGAAGAAGCCCGGCAACGGTCGATTGTAATCGCGATCCTGTTCATGGTAACGCCGGACCAGACGTCCGTTACGGCGTACCGCAATCTGCGCGATCGATTTCCGCGTGCGATGCTGGTCCCGCTTCACAACGAGATGCTCGGATCAGCGCAACATCGCGACAAGTATCCGATCTCTGGCAGCGGCGCGCTCACAGTCAAATTACCGGCGCTGGCTCCGGGCCTGCGCAAGCTGATCGATAGCCCGCCGTTCTCATTCGCAGATTCGAATATGGGGAACGCGACGGATGTACCGCTTGATGCGCATATCGAGTTGCAGCGCTGGTTACGTCGAATTTATCTAGAGTTCCGCGAGCTCGATTTGCGTCTTCTATTGGCCGACTTGAGTTCATCGATCCGCTTTGGGTCATAAAGAAGCCGATTCCGCGCGTTTTGCCAGCAAATCTGGCCTCCAAAAAAGTTTGGAACGCGGCCCGTTCTGGCGCGTTGGTTTCGCCAGACTTCCCTACGTTTGCAACCGGGCTCTGGGAGGTACGTCATGTGGCTCACGCTGTTTTGCGTCGTCATCAGTATCGCCCTCGGCCTCGCCTTGGGGGCGATGGTTGTCGATTCCTACGAGGAGAACGCTCGGCCTTGAAGACGAATCAGTGGGAAAGGGCTCAGGCGGCCGGAGGGCCGCCTGTTTTTTTGCCTGAGCAAGCGTTTCGGAACTTTGCAATAATGCGGGCATGCCGCCGATAATGCTGTCGAGGCGTTTTGCGCCTCTGTTCTGGTGCCAATTTTTTGCGGCCTTCAACGACAATTTTCTAAAGACCGCCCTGGTCTTTGTCGTTTTGTTCCATCTGAACGCGCACGATGCGGAAGTCCTGATCACGCTCGCAAGCGCGATATTCATCGCGCCGTACTTTTTTCTTTCGGCGCTCGGCGGTGAGTTGGCGGACCGTTACGACAAGGCGCTGGTCGCCCAGCGCCTGAAATTTATTGAAATCTTTGTCGCCGCGCTGGCGGCGTGGGGATATGTGCAGGCTTCGCTCCCTCTGCTGTATGTCGCACTGCTCGGGTTCGGCATTCTTGCGGCTCTGTTCGGGCCCATCAAATACGGGATCCTTCCGGACCACTTGCGGCGCGAGCAATTGCCAATTGGTAATGCGCTGGTGGAAGGTGCCACCTTTGCTGCCATTCTCCTAGGAACCATCGCCGGCGGCCTCGCCGCGCACGGTGAAAGGAGCCACGCCCTCTTTGCGGCATTGGTCGTAGGCTTTGCGGTCGCGTGCTGGCTGTCGGCACGATTGATTCCGGCGACTGGCGAGGGTGCACCGAATTTGAGAATCTCGGCCAATATCGTTACTTCCACGGCCGCAATGATCCGTCATTTGCGTGCCGACCAGCGGCTGTGGTGGGGCGCGATGGTGACGAGCTGGTTCTGGCTGGTCGGCATCGTTGTGCTGTCGCTGCTGCCGCCGCTTATCAAGGCTCTCATCGGGGGAAACGAAGACACAGTCACAGCCTATCTTGCGATATTCACAGTTGCGGTTGGCGCCGGTTCCGGTCTTGCGGCGGCAATCGCGCGTGGCCGGATCGTGCTCAGAACGACGCTTGTCGGCGCCGTGTTGATCGGCATCTTCGCAATTGATCTCGGCGCTGCGACGCTTGGCGCCGCGCCGATTGCGTCGCCGCAAGGGCCAGCCGCGGTCTTCACGTCGGCGCTCGGCGTTCGCGCGGCCGCGGATCTGTGCGGGCTCGCAGTTGCAGGCGGCCTTTTCATCGTGCCGGCTTTTTCCGCGGTGCAAGCCTGGAGCGGCGTTGACTACCGCGCGCGTACCATCGCTGCGGTCAATGTGCTCAACGCGGCGTTCATGACCGGCGCGACAATCCTTTTGGCGGTGATGCAGAAATTCGGAGCAACCGTCCCCGCTCTATTTTTGCTGATCGGCGCGATGACGCTTCTGGTTGCGCTGGCGATCTGGAAGAC
>DASSSM010000501.1:0-10288 GCA_035708425.1 Pseudolabrys sp. | reverse complement strand
TCTTCCGGCGTCAGTGGTGCTCGCAATGGCTCCGAGCAGACAGTTGCGCGAATTAGAAATGTATTGGCTTGCACTTCTTCTGACGGTCGCGACCCTGGCGGCGATCTTTGTGCTGCTGCGCTCGCGCCACGGCCTCGCGCTGACCGCAATCCGGGACAATGAATTGGCCGCCCAGAGCACCGGGATCGGCGTGTGGGGCATCAAGTTCGCGGTCTACGTCCTCACAGCGTTCGGCACTGCGATGGTCGGCGCCTTCATCTTCCTGCAGAAGCTGCGCATCTCGCCCGACACCGCGTTCAGCGTGAACGACTGGACCGCGTTCGTCATTTTCATCACCGTCATCGGCGGCATCGGCAGGATCGAAGGGCCGATCATCGGCACGATCATCTTCTTTGCTCTGCGGCAGACATTCGCTGGCCTCGGCAGCCTCTACTTGCTCATGATGGGCGCGGTTGCCATCGTCGTGATGCTGTGGGCGCCAAAAGGACTTTGGGGGATGATCGTAGAGCGGCTCGGTTGGCAGATCCTGCCGCTGCAGCGGCATTTGGTGCTGAGAAAAGATGCAAGAGGAAAATCATGACCATTGTCGACATCTATTGTCACATCTATCCGGACCGCTTTTTCCGGGAAATGACCAAGGCCGCACCAAATCTCGAAAACATCGGAAAACGGCTGCGCGGCGTGACCAAGCTGTTCGACCTTGATGCCCGCTTCAAGGAAATGGACGAATTCGGCGACTACCGCGAGATCATCTCGTTGCCGAATCCCGCGATCGAGGACATCTCGTCTGCCGATGTCGGCCTCAACCTCGCACGCATCGCCAATGACTCGATGGCCGAGCTTTGCCGGAAGCATCCGGATCGTTTCCCCGCCTTCGCGGCCGCGCTGTGTCTCACCGATGTCGAAGGCTCGGTCGCCGAGGCGCGCCGCGCCATCAAGGATCTCGGCGCACGCGGCGTGCTGATCTATACCAATGTCGCCGGTGAGCCGCTCGACCAGCCGAAATTTGAGCCGATTTTCGCGACGATGGCGGAGCTCGACCTGCCGATCTGGCTGCATCCTGTCGGCACAGCCGCAATGCCGGATTATCCGGCCGAGAAAAAATCGCGATTTGAGATGTGGTGGTGTTTCCATTGGCCCTACGAGACGTCGGTGGCCATGGTGCGCCTGGTGTTTTGGGGACTGTTCGACCGCTATCCGAGGCTAAAGATCATCACGCATCACCTTGGCGGCATGATTCCGTACTACGACGGCCGCGTCGGTGCCGGCCTGAAGGTTCTTGGGCAACGGACCTCGGACGAGGACTATTCAAAAATCCTGCCGTCGCTGAAGCGGCCGCACATGGACTACCTGCACGGATTCTACGCGGACACGGCGATGTTCGGCGGCGGCCCGCACGCAACGCGATGCGGCCTCGAATTTTTCGGTGCGGATCAGGTCGTGTATGCGACAGACACGCCGCTGGGCCCGATTGCGCCGACGATCAAGACCATCGACGCGCTCGGGCTCTCAGACGCAGACCGCAGAAAGATTTTTTCCGGTAACGCGGAAAAGTTGCTCAATATGAAGTTCCAGTAGGCGCGGACAATCACGCAGGCTTTTTCTTCTGGTGATCCTTGCCCGAACCGACACCGCTCACCGGCGTCCAGCTAGGCGGATCGCTCGCCGGGAAGCTTTCATCAGAGTCGATCACTACCTGATCTTCCGTGCGTTCGATGCGCTCGCGTTCTTCTTCCGCGTGTTTTTTCGGCTTTTCCGACATGGAAAACTCCCGTTGGTTCAAAGGCGATAACCCTCGCTGCCGGCGAAAAGTTCCATTTGCCTTGCCATCAGGCAACCTCGCGGGCACATGTCCTCAAATCGGCGACAAATTTCCGGTATTCCGCGCGTTTATCGGCTTCATCCTCGATACGCAGGATGTACGAAGGATGGATTGTCGCCAGCATACGGCCACCATCCTGTAGCGTGAGAATACGACCGCGAATTTTATTGATGCTCGTTGGACGGCCCGAAATGCTGCGCACCGCGGTTGCGCCAAGCGCAACGACGATATCCGGCTTCACCAGCGCGCGTTCGAAATCGAGCCACCAGTGGCAGCGATCGATTTCATAAGCGTTTGGGCGTTTGTGCAAGCGTCGTTTGCCGCGCTGCTCAAACTTAAAGTGTTTTACCGCATTGGTCACGAAAACCGCATCACGATCGATACCCGCATCCTCCAACGCTTTCGCCAGCACGCCGCCAGCCGGTCCGACAAACGGCTTGCCCTGTTTGTCTTCCTGATCGCCGGGCTGCTCGCCGACCATCATGATCCGTGCCCGTGCGGGTCCTTCACCCGGCACAACCTGGGTCGCATGTTTGTAAAGCTGGCAACGCGTGCACGCTTGTTCGGCGTCGCGTAACGCCTTGAGCGACCTGATCGAGGTTGTTTCGGCCATGCAAGGCCTCCGCCGAGGCAACGAAGCTTAACTGTACCAGTTTCGCTACAGATCCTGCTTGATCCAGGCGTCCTGAACATCTTCGCACCAGTTGCCGACGTTCCACTCGCCCCACGCGCCGAGACCACCCAGCTCGTCCGGACCGCAATAGACGGGGACGTGCACGACCGAAAGGCCGTCATGTTTGGACGCCATTCTCAAGGCATCGCGCAGGGATTCCGCGCTGTCACCACCGGAGACAGCAAGAACGCCCGATATGGCTGCCGCGACGGTCTTGTAGTCGACCGCAACGTGGTCATTGGTGCGGAATTCAGCCTGGTATTGAGCCATCTGCAGGCCCGTGATCGCGGCCATGCGCCGGTTATCGAAAATCACGATCATGCCGCGCACGCGATGCTCGACCGCGTCGATGAGAATCTGCGGGTTCATCATGAAGGAGCCGTCACCACAGAATGCGACCCCATAGCGCGGCTTTTCGGCCAGCGCTGCGCCGAGCAACGCACTTGCCGCGAAACCCATATATGACGCGCCGGCTTCAGTGAACGTGTCGCCGGTACGCTCGTCTTCGACGATCTGGAAACCGTTTGCCTGCACGTCGCCTGCGTCGAAGAATTTTGCCGCGCCGATTTCTTTCGCAAAGTCGGCGACAAGCTTGATCGCCGCAGGTTGCGTCAGCACCGGTTTCTGCCACGCCTCGTCGCGCAGCGGGCCGCAGGCATAGCGCTTCTGTTTGTAGGCCGACCATTCGGCCTTCTTCGCGGCGCAGGCCTTGAGCCACGGCCCTTTGTTGCCGTTCGCCTTCAGCGCCTCAAGCTTGCCGGCAAGGCGGTCGGCAACCGCACCGATATCGCCGACCAGCGCCACCGTTTTATTGTAGTGAAGCGCATCCGCCAGATCGCCGTTGATGTTGATCACGGCCTGCGCGTTTTTGTATCCGATGCCGGAGCAGTCGGCCTGGCAGACCGCACGCGAGCCGACGACGATCAGCAGCTCGGCTTCGGCCATCGCAAAGTTGCCGCTGATGGAGCCCTTGGAGCCGCCGACGTGCATGTTCTGCGCGTGCATGTCCGGCAGCACTCCGGTCGAGCCCGGCGATAGAATGACCGCAGCGCCGGCAGCTTCCGCCAGTCGCCGCACAGCGGCGTCCTGACCGCGCGTGCCGCCGCCGGCCTTGATCGCAGCCTTTGTCGCCTTCGCAATCATGTTGGCCGCCTGGTCGATCGCCGATTCGTCCGCCGGCGCGAGTTTTGGCGGCCGGGCGCGCGCCGGCAGGGCGGCAAGATTCACGGTAACGGTTGCGGGCTGTGTGTTGAGCGGCAGGAGAAGATAGAACGGCCCCGCGCGATAAGGATGATTGACGCACAAGCTGCCGCGCCGCAGCGCGTCGCGAAGCCCTTCCGGCGTGTGAAGCACGTAGGATTGGCCCATGACGGCCGTCATGCGCCCGAACAGGCCCTGCTCCTCCTTCGGCACCTGCTGCATGTTGTAACCTTCGCCGAAGGTCGTCTCGTCACCGTAGATGTGATAGACGCCGACGCCGTTCGATGCGGCGGCGAGTGAACCCGCGAAGGCCTGCATCGCACCCGGCCCGATCGACGTGACTACCGCGGAAAGTTCGCCGTATTGCCAGCGCAATGCCGTCGCGGCATGCGCCATCTCGACTTCGTTGCGGCAGTTGATCGTGCGGGTAACGCCCTCTTCCTCGTAGACGCGGAGCACATTGCCGAGATCGGTCGAGCCGTGGCCAAAAATAGCGAAATATTTGCGCACGCCCTGCTTCAGCAGGCCGAGCACGAGCGCTTCCGACAACGAGCACTCGACGAGCTTCGGCAGACCCGCGGCCAAGGCCAGCTCGAGGCCGTTTGCCTTGGCGATCGCGCGTGCGCGCGCTCGCATGTCCTGCAATGGATTGGCCTTCTTCGGGTCAAGCATCACGCACTTCCCACGTGTTGCCGAAGGAACCGACCGACGATCTTATTCCACTCCTCCCAATGACGGCGATAGGAGTAATGCCCGCCTTCTTCGACGACAACGAGCTTTGAACCCGCGATCGCCTTGTGCAGGTCCTCGGATTGATAGACCGGCACCGTGGCGTCGTCGCGTGTGCCAATAACGAGGGACGGAGCACGAATTTTGTGCAAATCAGCGCTGCGATCATGCGACATCGTCATGTCGAGCCTGCCGGCAAGGACCTCCGCCGGCGCAACTGTCTTCAGCGCGCGTCGCTCCAGCTCCATGACCTTGTCGAGGTTGTAGCGGAACTGCATGGCGCCGTTGGTGAAAAGCGAAGAGACCTTCACGTATTCCTCCGGCCCGTAGGAAAGCGCGATCTGCTTGCGGGCCGTCTGCACACGCGTGATGTATTCGTCCGCTTTGACCCAGGTGTTTGAAAAAATGCAGCAGTCGAGCCGGTCAGGGTAGTCGATGGCGATGTTTTGCAGCACGCAGCCTCCGGTCGATGTGCCGGCAACGTGCGCCTTGCCGATACCGAGCTTGTCCAGCAATGCAACGGCATCACACGCGATGGCCAGGGTCGAATACGAATCCTTCGGCTTGTCACTGTCGCCGGCGCCACGATGATCGAAGGAAATGCAGCGATAGCGCTTGGAAAATTCGGCAATCTGGAATTCCCAAGCGTTAAGCAAGCCGACCAGCCCAGGAATGAACAAGATGGGCTTGCCCTGGCCGCGCTCCTCGTAGTTCAGCGTAATGTGACCGACATCGATGCGGGGCACGACGAATCGCTCCTATCCGTCGGTCACTTTGATCTTGTCGAGCGACCTCATGTTCTCCTGCCTGTCAAACAGCACCGCCGCGACGAAACCGCCGCGGCGGTGTTTCTGACTTCAGCGTCAGTTCTGCTTGCTGGCTTCCGCCGCTTCCTTCAGCGTCGGCGCCCAGCGCGGAATGTCCGACGCCACGGTCTTGCGAAGATATTCGGGGCCGCGTTCCGACTTCGGCGGCACGGTGCCGCCGAGCTTGCCGAGCTTTTCCGCCGTCGCCGGATCGTCCAGCGCCTTGTTGAGCGCATCGGCGAGCTTGTCGACGATTTCCTTCGGTGTGCCCTTGGGCGCATAGATCCCGCTCCAGATGTTGAGCTGAAAATCTGACACGCCGGCTTCCTTGGCAGTCGGGACATTCGGAATGGCTGCAAGACGTTGCGGGCCAGCGACCACCATGCCCTTAACCTTCTCGCCCTGGATGGCTGCCGCCATAACGAGGGCCTGCTCACAGGCAATGTCGACGTGCCCGCCCATCAGATCGTTCATTCCGGGGCCCATACCGCGATAGGCAACCATGGTCGGCTTGATGCCGGCGACCTGGTTGAACAGCAGGCAAGCCATGTGCGAGGTGCCACCCACGCCGCCAAAGGCCTGCTTCACCTCGGGGCCTTTCTGCTTTGCCCAGGCGATGAACTCTTTCAAATCCTTTACCGGGATGTTCTTGTTGATGGAGACTGCCGCGGGCGCATTGGCCGACATGCCGATCGGTTCGAAATCCTTCGTCGAGTCGTATTTGAGATTTGGATAGAATGTCGGCGCCGCGATGATCGTGCCCATGCTAGCGGCAAATAACGTATAGCCGTCCGGCGCGGCTTCTGAGGCACGCGTTGCGCCGACTGTACCGCCGGCGCCGCCGACGTTCTCGATTATGATGTTGTGGCCAAGGTGCTTGCTCATACCATCCGCCGCAATGCGGGCAACAATGTCGCTCGGACCGCCGGCGGGAAACGGCACAATCATCTTGATTTCTCGGGTCGGGTAAGTTTGCGCGTGCGCCGCACTGGCAATGGCGAGCGCGGCGAGCGCTCCTGCGACTTTAACCGCGTATCTCATCGTATCCTCCCTCTGTGCTTATTCACGTTGTGCGCTTCGAACTTCTCCCGGACAAAACAGAGAACTTTTACTCCGCAGCCTGCATGGCTTCGCTTCGTTCTTTCTCACGGATCGCTATCAGCACCTTTTCGGGCGTTGCCGGCAGTGACGTGATACGGACGCCGACCGCATCGTAGATCGCATTCATGACAGCCGGAATGGTCGGCACCATTGCCGGCTCTCCTACTCCTTTTACCCCAAGCGGCCCGATCGGATCAGGATCCTCGATGATGATCGAATTGATCCGCGGCACGTCGAGCGCGGTCGGTAATATATATTTGGCGAAGCCTGACGTGCTCGTGCGGCCGCCATCGAGCTTGTAGTCCTCCATCAAACCCTGCCCGAGTGCCTGGACGATGCCACCTTCAATTTGCCCTTCCACGCCTTGCGGATTGACCGCGCGGCCGACGTCGTGAGCAGCCCAGATGCCGAGCACCTGCACTTCGCCGGTGACGGTATCGACTTCGACCTCCGCCACCTGCGCGCCAAAAACGTAAGCCTGCCAAGGCCTTCCGGAGCCGTCGACCGGATGGAGACCAGTCGTGTCCGTCCCGAAGGTTGCCGAGCCGACCGGCACAACGCCGCGATTTTTTGCCGTACTCACGGCTTCGCCCATGGTGATGCGATGATTGGTGTTCTCGGCCCAGATTTCGCCGTTGCCGGTGCAGATCGTTTCCGCATCGACATCCCAAACCTCTGCCATGACATCGACCAGCCGCTTGCGCGCCTCGCGCGAGGCGAGCGCGACGGCGTTGCCAATCATGTAGGTCTGACGGCTCGCACCCGCGTGCGAGGCTTCCGGCGCACGTGCCGTATCATTGTCGCCGATCACGACGTGCTCGGGCTTCACACCCATCTCATGCGCGGCGATTTGTGCGAGCACGGTGAGGATGCCCTCACCGATCTCCGTGACTCCGGTCACGATCTTGGCGCTGCCGCCGTCGTCGATCTCGGCCCAGGCGGCGGCGCGATCGATGACCGCAGTGCGGGCGATCCCGTACCAGCATGCCGCCATCCCTCGTCCGCGCTTGCGGGCCATCGCCTACTCCGCTGCTTCCTGTTTGTCCGCGGTCCTGAACCGCGCGCCCAGCGCGCAAGGCGGGCGGATATCGTCGCGCCCGAGATCGCGCCGCGTGTCACCGCGTGAGTTCGGCGGTCCGGCTTCCCAGCCGGACGCCTTCTCCAGCGCATTGAGCGCACGTGTGAGGCTGACCGACGTCAGCTTGGCCTTTGTATGCGTGAGCGCGCCATCGCGCATCGCGTTGATGCGGCGAATCTCGAAAGGATCGAGGCCGAGCCGTTCGGCACAAATGTCGAGGTGAGATTCCGTGGCAAACGCTGTCTGCAGCGCTCCGAAGGAACGGAAAGCACCGGACGGCGTGTTGTTGGTGTAGATCCCGTAGGTGTCGACTTTCACATTGGGAATAGCGTAAGGGCCGGCCGCGAGGATTGCAGCCTTGCGCATGACGCCTTCGGTCGACAGGCCATAGGCACCACCATCGCAGATCATCTTCATTTCCAGTGCGCGAATGCGGCCGTCGCGCACCAATCCTATGCGCAGAACCGTGCGCGACGGGTGACGCTTGGCCGTGGAAATGATCGATTCTTCGCGCGTGAAGACCAGCCGCACCGGGCGTTGCGTCTTCATCGCCAGCAGCGCCAGCATGCCCTGGTAGATCATGTCCTCCTTGCCGCCGAACCCGCCGCCGACCGGGCTCATGATGAAGCGCACCTTTGAGATCGGCTTCGCGATAATCCGCGCCAGCATGTGGCGGTGATGCGTGATGTTCTGATCGGGCGAAACGATCGTGACAACGCCGTCGTGATCGACATAGGCAAGGCCGGCCTCCGGCTCGAGGTAGGCGTGCTCGATCGGTTGGGTCGAGTAGGTTTCCTCGACAACGAGATCGCTCTCGGCGAAGCCCTTCCCGACATCGCCGACGCGGATCGGGATGTGTTTGGTGAGATTGTCCGGCGCGTAATCGTGCAAGACCGGCGCGCCTGGTCGCATCGCCTCGTCCGGATCGAAGACCGCGGGCAGCGGCTGGTATTCGACCTTGATGGCGGACAGCGCGCGTTTGGCAATAAGCGCGCTTTCAGCGGCAACCGCGGCGACCGCTTCACCGACATAACGCACCTTGTCGCGCGCCATGACCGGCTGGTCGTTGACGAAGACACCGAAACCATCTTCGCCGGGCACATCGGCGCAGGTGATGACGCCTTCCACGCCGTCCATGGCGGCCGCGGCCGACGTGTCGATCGAGACGATGCGCGCGTGCGCGTGCGGTGAGCGGAGCACCTGCACGTGCAGCATGCCGGGCATTATCATGTCGCCGGCATATTTGAGCCGGCCCGAGACCTTGCTCGGTGTGTCGATGCGCCGGACGTTTTTGCCGATGAAGTCGCCTTCCTTGGCTTCATCCTCGAGGAGCGCATTCGCAGGCAGACGACCGTTCTGCACGTCGCGCGCCAGCTCGACGGCATCGAAGATCTTCTGATAGCCCGTGCAGCGGCAGATATTGCCGCCAAGGCGCTCTTTGATCTCCTCGCGGTCGGCGAATGGATTTGTACGCAGCGCGGCGGTTGCCGCCATCACCATGCCAGGAATGCAGTACCCGCATTGGCTCGCGCCGGTCTTGTGAAAGGCCTTCTGCAGAACGCTCAGCTCGCCTGTCTTCGCAAGGGCTTCCACGGTCTCGATGGTTGCGCCTTGCGCTTTGGCAAGCGGCATCAGGCACGATTTCATCAGGACGCCATTCACGAAGACCGAACAGGTGCCGCATTCGCCGGCACCGCAACCTTCCTTGTTGCCCGTGAGGTTGAGGTCGTCGCGGATGAAGTCGAGCAGCCGCTGGTGCGGCTTGGCGCTGCGCGCGATTTTCCGGCCATTGATCGTGGCATTGAACTGAAGGTCAGGCATAGGCAGCCTCCAGCTCGGGTGCCAGCATGCCGGGGTCAGCGCCCGCCCGCCGCGCAGCATTGATGAGACCGCGCAGCATGAATCCGCGCACAACTTCGCGCCGGTATTCCTGGCGTGTGCGCGAGGCAACGAGCGACACAGGCATATCCGCTGCAGCATCCAGGCGTTCCGCGCTCAGCGGGCCACGCAGAAAATTTTCAACCTCGGTCAGCCGCAGCGGCTTCGGCCCGATGCCGGCGATCGCGAGCCGCACGTCTTCGATCTTGCTGCCGCCCCGATCGAGCTTGATCAGCGCAGCAAGACACACCAGCGAAATGACCAGCGATCGTCGATGTCCGACTTTCTCGAAGGCTCCGCCATGCTGGGGCAGCGCATCGCATTCGAGCGCGACCAGCAATTCGCCGTCCGCCAGCGCCGTCTTGTTTGGCCCGGTGACGAAATCCTTGAGCAGCATGGTGCGTTTGCCGCGCGCGGAGGCAAGCTCGACGACGGCCTCGTGCGCGATCAGGCAGGGCGTTGCGTCGGCAGCAGGAGACGCGTTCACAATATTGCCGCCGACGGTTGCCTGCGCGCGAATCTGATCATCGGCGAACCAGACGGCACAGCGCGGCATCGCCGGCAAGGCGCGGCCAAGTACGGGATCGTCGAGGAACCGCTGGATCGGCGTTGCAGCGCCGAGCCGCACCCGCTTGTCGCCAACCGAAATCTCACAGAGCTCGGGAATCATTGCGACGTCGATCAGCACGGGAATATGCACGTCCCCGGCCCTGCCCTCGCGCGCCCAGGGCAGTGTGTCCGTCGCGCCTGCGACGACGCGATAACGGCCGCGATTGGCCTTCATCGCAGCAAAGGCCTCGGCCAGCGAGGCCGGGGCTATGTATTCGTCGCACGTCAGCATCGCGCCCCTCGTCGTCCCTTCCGAGTGCGGAAGGGTTGAAGCGTCACTCGGCAGCTTCCTTCTGGGCAGCACCCATCTTGGCCTTCACAACAACCTTGATGGCATCCTCCACGCGATCCTTGGCATAGCGGATCGCAGTCGGAAGCTCCTCGAGCGGAAA
>DASSSM010000500.1:0-9144 GCA_035708425.1 Pseudolabrys sp. | reverse complement strand
AATTATGTGTTGGACTGCCACCGCCGGGAGTTGCGCGCGGGCGACGTTCCGGTCGCTCTGGAGCCACAGGTTTTCGATATCCTCGTCTATCTCATCGAAAATCGTGATCGTGTTGTCAGCAAAGATGATCTGATTGCGTCGATCTGGGGTGGTCGCATCGTTTCCGAATCGACGCTGACCAGCCGGATCAATGCCGTGCGCAAGGCCATCGGCGATACTGGCGAGAAGCAGTCCTGCATTCGCACCTTCGCGAGGAAAGGCTTTCGCTTTGTCGCGCCAGTCGAGGCCACGGACACTGCAGGGCAAATGACGGACGTGGCGGCCAATCCTGGCCTTGCGCTTCCACAAAAGCCGTCCATCGCGGTCCTGCCGTTCCGCAACATGAGTGGCGACACGGCAGATGATTCCTTTGCGGATGGCGTGACCGAGGAAATCATCACGGCGCTGTCGCGCGTGCGCTGGTTCTTTGTCATCGCGCGTGGCTCCGCCTTTGCGTACAAGAGCAGGGACATCGACCCAAACGACATCGCTCGCGAGCTTGGCGTGCGATATATCCTGATGGGCAGCGTCCGCCGCGCTGGGGATCGTATTCGAGTTACCGCCAAGCTCATCGACGGCAGCAATGGCAGCAGCGTCTGGGCCAGGAGCTACGATCGCGCGCTGTCCGATATCTTTTCTGTCCAGGATGACATCACGCAGACAATCGTCGGCGGCATCGAGCCGGAGCTTGGCCGTGCCGAGCGCGAAAGAGCGCGCGTGAAACACCGCGAGAGCATCGATGCGTGGAGTACATATCAGCGCGGCATGATTCATCTCTACCGCTATACGCAGAACGACCTCGTCGAAGCACGCAAGCAGTTTGCCGCGGCAATTGCGATCGACCCTGACCTCGGGCCTGCCTATTCCGCTACCGCCGAGGCCTACTACTATGAAGTCGTCTACGGATTCGCCGAATCGGTCGCCCACAATCGCGAACGCGCCATCGAGTTCGCGCAAAAGGCCGTTGCACTCGACCGCGACGACGCAGGGGCGCACTGCACACTGGGGCGCGCGCGCTATCTGCGACGAGAATATGCGGCGGCCATTTCCGAGCTCGAGGTCGCTCTGGATCTCAATCCGAGCTTGGCGCTTGCGCATTATGGTCTGGGCGCAGCATTCGTGTTCTCGGGAAAACCGCACGAAGCCTTCCCGCATCTGGAGTCCGCGATCCGGCTCAGCCCGCAGGATCCCAATATGGGCTCGTATCTCGCGCGGCTCGCCGAGGCCAAATATCTTGTCGGTGAAGATGAAGCCGCGGTGCGTTTTGCGTTGCGGGCTTTGGCACAACCAAGCTTCCAGTGGTCGCGCTACGCAGTTCTCATCGCGGCATTGGGACAATTGGGACGCGAAGACGAGGCGCGGCGTTATCTCGCCGAGTTGACGCGGATGCGACCGAATTTCTCGGTCGCCTTCGTGCGCGACATGCACCCATTCAGCCGCGATATGGGCGCAGATCGCTACTATGAGGGACTGCGCAAGGCCGGCGTGCCGGAAGGGGCGGCATGAGAGCCCGCCAATTCAATGAAACCGATTGATGCGAAATGGCTTCGCCCGCGCCGGCCGCATTGCCCAGGCGCGCAGCGCGGCGACGCGCCGGATGAGCCAATTCCACAGCCTGGTTCGTCGCAGTCGAAACATAATGGCTCATGGCTTGTGTGAGCCAACACCATGACAAGGTTGTTTTCCGGCGTCGTTGCGGAAGCATTGATAAGCCATTGAGGCGAGATTGATTTCTCATCAATGCACGCGTGAGTTATAATTGCCGCGTCATTTTGCGGGCCACAACGTGTTGTTTTCATTTGATGATTTCACGCTCGACTGTGAGCGCCGGGAGTTGCGCGCGCATGGCGCCATCGTCCCGGTTGAGCCGCAGGTTTTCGACCTTTTGGTTTATCTGATCGAGAACCGCGATCGCGTCGTCAGCAAGGATGACCTCATTGCATCGGTTTGGAGCGGCCGCATCGTGTCGGACTCGACCCTCGACAGCCGCATCAATGCCGTGCGCAAGGCCCTCGGCGACAGCGCAGGGCAACAAGAATTCGTGCGCACGATTCCACGCAAGGGTGTCCGGTTTATCGCGAACGTTCGAGCTCCGGAACAGGCCCCTGATCGCCGGACGGCATTTGCCCATAAGCAGGAAATTTCATTCTGCCGCACGGCCGACAACATCAATATCGCATATGCGGCAGTCGGCAGCGGTCCCGTCCTTGTGAAGGCCGCAAACTGGCTCACGCATCTTGAATACGATTGGGAAAGCCCTGTCTGGTCACCGCTGCTTCAACGCCTCGCTGAGAAGAATCGTCTCGTTCGCTATGACGGCCGGGGCAATGGTCTGTCGGACCGCGACGTGAAAGAGATTTCCCTGAGTGGCTTCGTGCGCGATCTCGAGGCCGTCACCGAAGCGTCCAAGGTGCCGCCCTTTGCCATTCTCGGCATTTCGCAGGGCGCCGCCATCGCAATTGCATATGCCGTGGCTCATCCCGAGATGGTGACGAGACTTGTTTTGTACGGAGGCTATGCGGTGGGCCGCAACAAGCGTGGATCGGCCGATGAAGCTGACAAGGCGCGCGTGTTCCTATCTTTGCTGCGCCATGGCTGGGGTGATCCTCACTCGGTCTTCATGCGCGCTTTTAGCTCCGTCTTCATTCCGAATGGATCGCCGGAGCAGATTAAGTGGCTTGCGGAACTGCAGCGGGAAACCACAACCCCAGAAAACGCGGCACGTATTCGTAACGCCTGTGACGATATCGAAGTTGCCGAATTGCTGCCAAGGATTCAGGTGCCGACTTTGGTGCTTCATAGCCGGCATGACAATGTGGTCCCGCTTGAGCAGGGCCGATCGCTCGCCGCATCAATCCAGAATGCACGGTTCGTGACGCTGGAAAGCGACAACCACATCTTGTTGGCGGGTGAACCGGCGTGGGAGCGGTTCCTCGACGAGGTCGAGAATTTTCTCGCGACCTGACTGGCGCTCGCGAATAGATGAGCGGGCTTTAGTCGACAGCGAGCTGCTACCTGCGGAAATATTGCCAAACTGCGAAACAGAGAAGCAGGAACGTGATCGCGGCAACCAGATATTTTTCGAAACCGTCGTCGAAGTTGCCGTAGGGGATTACGACCTGCGCCAAGGCACTATTCATGTGCGTCCGACCGTAAGCAGGGCTCGCCGGCGCCCGACGACACGCCTACGAATAGATGTACCAGACCTGCGGACCGGTTTGCGGCCTGGCGGGCACTTCCTTGTTGAACGAAATAACCCAGGCGACGATCATCGTGCCGACGACAAATACGTAGGCTCCTCGAGCGATCTTTCCAACCATTGCCGCGCTCCCGTATTTTTTTGTGAGGATAGTCCACTGGGCCCGTCCGGCGTGGCCGTCGTTAATTTTTGGTTAATCGCGCTAAGCCGTTGAAATCGCGGGCAGCCCTCGCCTGCTTGGGTAGACGCCTGCGTGCTGCTGTCGTAGTTTTCGCGCCCGTTTCTATCGTTTTTGCAAGTGGAGCTTTTGATGGCCGGCCCCGTGATTGCAGTGACCGACAGCGTGTTTCCGTCCCTAGATCCAGCCAAGGCCGCGCTTTCGAAGCTGAACCCGACCTACCGCATGTCGAAGAGCGTCAACGCCGATGACATCCTCGCGGTCGCAAAGGATGCCGATGCGATCCTGGTGACCTACGCAAAGCTCACCCGCGACATTCTCACCCAGCTCACCCGTTGCAAGGCGATCGGTCGGTTCGGACTTGGGGTCGACAATATCGATCTCGTCGCCGCTAGGGAGAAAGGCATCGCGGTCAACTACGTGCCGGACTACTGCATCCGGGAGGTATCCGACCATGCGATGGCGCTGCTGCTCGCGCTCATCCGAAAGATCCCCTTGTCCAACAAGCTCGTCCAGGGCGGTCGTTGGGAAATGCCGGCGGTCGTGCCGATCCGCCGCATCGAGGGCACGGTGCTCGGCCTCGTTGGCTTCGGTCACATCCCGCGCCTGGTCGCACCCAAGGCGCAGGCCTTCGGCATGAAAGTGATTGCCTTCGATCCTTTCGCAAAGCCGGACGTGTTCAAGGCCGCGCGCGTCGAGAGCGTCGACTTCGACACCCTCCTCAATAAATCGGACTATGTATCCGTGCATGCGCCGCTCACGCCGCAAACGCGCGGCATGATGAATGCCGCCGTCTTCGCGAAGATGAAGAAAGGCGCCTACATCGTGAACACGGCCCGCGGGCCGCTGATTGACGAGCCAGCTTTGGTCGCGGCGCTAGATTCCGGACAGATAGGAGGCGCCGGCCTTGACGTGGTGACGGCCGAACCGCTGGCCAAGGATTCACCGCTGCTCGGCCGCGACAACGTTATCATCTCCCCGCACACGGCGTTTTACTCGATCGAAGCGCTTGAGGAATTGCAAACCAAGTGCGCCAGCGATGTCGCGCGCGTGCTCAGCGGCGAAAAGGCCGTTTATCCGATCTCGGCCTGAATCATGCTCGACCGTACCGACATCGACCCGGTTTTCTTCGCGCCCTTCGTCTCGTCGCTGATGCATGTCGAGCCGCAATGGATCGACTACAACGGCCATCTCAACATGGCCTACTACAACGTGCTGTTCGATCGCGCGGTCGACGAAGTGTACGAGCTTATCGGCATTGGGGCCGATTACCTCAAGCGGGCCAATCATTCGACATTCACGGCCGAAGTGCACGTGCGCTATGTGCGCGAATTGCATGCGAACGACCCTGTCCGCGTCACGTTCCAGCTGCTCGACTTCGATTCAAAGCGTTTTCATTATTTCGAGCAGCTGTTTCACGCAACCGAGGGCTGGGTTTCCGCCACCTCGGAAAATATGACGTTGCACGTCGATATGGCGACGAAGAAGGTCGCCGCGTTCCCCGTCTCGGTCATGCGCGCGCTTGCGCGGATGAAGGCAGCCCACGCGCAATTGCCGCGCCCGGAGGCTGCCGGCCGCCGCATCGCAATGCCGCAGAAGGATTGATCTCCGCTAACTCGTCATTCCGGAGCGCGGGCCGAAGCCTCAAGCGGCGAGCATAAGCACCCAAACCTTTGGCGGGCGAAGGCCCGTAATCCAGAACGAAACTCCAACCGTGCATCTGGATTCCGGGTCTGGCGCTATTGCGCCATCCCGGAATGACAAGCTGGCTCTATTTCCCCGCCAGCTTGGCGGCGTCAGCGTTCACGGTCTTGTCGACGATCGACTCGATCGGCACCGTCTGCTTGATCACGCCGGCCTTCAGGAACAGGTTCTGCATCCAGTCGAGGCGGTCGAGCGGGATCGACAGCGTCGGGTCGATCTGTTTGTTCTTGATGGCCTCGTCAGTGATGAATTCCGCCCGCTTGTCGTCCGGCTTGGCGTGAGTCATCTCCTGGGAGACCTTGATGGTCTCGGCGCGGTTCGCCAGCGCGAACTTGTAGGCATCCATTTCGGCGGCGACGAATTTCACCAGGTCGTCGCGGCGTTCGCTCAGGACCTTGCCGCTGGTCGCGACACAGAGGCGGAGGAAATTCGGCACTGCGCTGCTGCCTTTTGCCAGCACCTTGATGTTGGACGGCATCACTGCCTCGAACTCGTTCGATACCACGGCGGCATCGGTGACGCCCGCGACCAGCGACTTGTAGCGGTCAAGGTCTGCGCCCTGCGTCGCCAGCTTTACGTCGGCGAACGGCACGTTCGCTTCGTTGAGCATGCCGCGGAACAACAGGTCGGGCAGCGAGCCGGGCGAGGAAATCGCGACGGTTCTACCCTTAAGATCGGCCAGCGATTTGATCTCGGCCTTGGCCAGGACGACCTGAGGCACGCCCGGCCAGCCGCAGCCGACGATCTTCACGCCGGTGCCGCGCGCGCCCGCAACGATCGATTCCGCCGCGCCCATGTCGACGCTGTCGATCTCGCCCGAGAGCAGCGCCTTCATCAGCGTGGCGCCCGCCTTGATCTGCAGGAGTTCGACCTTCAGCCCGCGTTTGGCGGCAAAGCCGCCTTTGTCGACCATGGCAATGAAGCCGGCGTCGCTCTTGGCTTCAAGGATGCCGTGTTTCCAGACTTTCTCTTGCGCCTGCGCGCCGGTGAGGCCGACGGCGAGTGCAACGGCGGCCGATGCAATTATCTTGCGCACGGATGAATCCTCCCGATTTGACGACTTCGTTTGGCCGAAGGCTACGGTCTGGGGCTTGCTGGCGCAACTTGCAATTTGTTGTTGGCGGCCCGCCATACTCCGTTCATTCCCGCGCAAGCGGGAATCCAGAGCCCAATCGTAAACTCTGAGACTGTCGCCCTGGGTCCCCGCCTCCGCGGGGACGAGCGGAGAAAGATCTCGCACCGGGAGAGACTAAATCCTGTACTCGCCGCCGCGCTTGCGGCCCTGATCGACGTTCAGGAACAGGTCCTCCAGCTTCGGCTTCTTCTTGATCAGCCCCTGTTCGTGCGAATAGCCCACTAGTGTCTCGAGCACCTTGCAGTTCTTCTCCGTGAGCCCGTATTCCCATGGGTCAGGTCCGAGCACACGCTCCTGCTCTTCCCAGGCGTGACGGTACCAGGCAAGCGGCACGATGCGCGGATTCGCCATGCGCTTCATCGCGATCGCCTTTGCTTCGTTGAAAGCTCTGAACAGGTTTACGGCAAGCCACGGGTGCTCCTCCGCGAGCGACTTGCGCAGGCCGAGCACGTGCATAATTGGGAAAATTCCGGTGCGCTTGAAATAGGCCATCTCTTCCGCCTTGTAGTCGGGGAAGAGACGCGCCACGCGCGGATCCTTGGCGAGGAACGGCTTGACGAAATCGGAATGAAACACCGCGTCGAGCTCGCCCTCGGCCAGCATCGTCTCGACCGATTTGTCGTTCGGCAGGCAGGAATATTTGATGTCGGGCGGGAGCCTGACTTTCACGTCGTCCTCGATCTCCGCGATCCACTCGATGCTGTTGAGCGGCACGCCGTATTCGCTCTGCAGGATGCCGCGCATCCACAGCACCGCCGTTGTCATCATCGTCTTGACGCCGATCCGGCGGCCTTTCAGGTCGGTCGGCTTCCTGATGCCCTTCGATGTGTTGATGAACATGAAGCCGTGGCGGAAACGGCGATGCAGGAACACCGGGACCGCACGAAAGGACAAATCGTTGTCGCGCGCGGCGAGATAAGATGAGGCCGAGACCTCGGCAATGTCGAACTCGCCTTTGTTGAGGAAGCGCCAATGCCTCGTCGCCGAGTCCATGTCGGTGAGGATCGTGAGATCGACCCCATCCACGTCCACTTTGCCCGTCAGTAGAGGACGAATGATCTCGTAGTCACCGCAGGCGAGCGTGAGGCTTGGTTTCGTGGGCATCCCGCTTGTCGTGGCCGGGGCCTGACCCGGCCATCCATGATGGGTGGCAACGCAAGAGGGCCTTAAGTAAGGCCATCCTTGTTGAGAGTCATCATGGATTGCCGGGTCAAGCCCGGCAATGACGGGCCGAGGGGTTAACGCGAAAATACAACTCAATGCCCTGTCGCTACGGCCGCCAGCTTTGCGGCGTCCGGCAAATAATTGCCGCGCCAAACTACGTGCAGATCGGGGCGCAGCAACAGGAGGTCGTAGCCATAGACCTCGCGCGGGCCTGTATCGGCAACATCGAGCGCGGTGAACGGCGCGCGATAGCGCGCAAAAGCCCTTGCCAGCAGCGTACTATCGGCCGGGGCGCCGGCAAGGCGAAGGAGCGTGTAGCCGTCGCCAATCCGGTCATGCAGCGCCGTACGGTCGGCAAGCCAGACGTGCGGCAGCCGCGCGCCCGGCCACGACGTCGGCACATATTTCATGAAATCGTCCGGCGGCCCATCGCCCGCTTCCGGCCAGATGACCGGGGACTCCCGGTAGCGGTAGCCGAGCTCGGCGCCGACCATCTCGTTGCTCTTGCGCTGCTCGACGTCGGCGATCGCCGCCAGATTGGCGCGGGTCTCAGCACCCTCGGGCGTCTTGTCGCGAATATTCGGCTTGAAAGCCGCGCGCCAGGCGCGCCGCCCACGCGAAGCGTGACGCGAGGCTTCCACATTGCGCGCGCCGACCTGCCGGCGCTCGATTTCGTAGGAAGCAAGCAGCTTCGGGCCGCCCCAGCCTCGCAGGGTTGCCGCGAGCTTCCATGACAGGTCGACGGCGTCACCGACGCCGCTGTTCATGCCGAGGCCGCCGGTCGGAATCACCAGGTGCACGGCGTCGCCGGCGAGAAAGACGCGGCCCTGCCCATAGCTGTCCGCCAGCAGCAAATTCTGCCGCCACGGTGCACAGGACAGCATCTCATAGTGCACGGGCATCGCGACGACCTGCTCGAACATCGATTTCATCGCTTCGTCGCTATCCACCGTTGCATGCAGCGTGAAATGCTTTGTCGAGTCCTGCACGATCAGGAACGAATTGTGCGCATCAGCAACGTGATAGTGTCGGCCCTTTCCGATCGGAATGCGCTCGAACAGGTCATCGCTGCGGTAAAGCGCCTGACGCAATTGCAGCAGGTTGGCGTCGCCGCTCAGCTTGATGCCAAGCTGGCGGCGCACGCTGCTGCTGCCACCGTCGCAGCCGACAAGGTACTGCGCGGTGAGCTCCGACACCGCGCTACGTGTCTTCACCTTCGCGCGCGCCCCGGCGGCATCCTGCTCGAAGGCAAGAAACTCGCAGCCATAGCGCACGTCGACCGTTGGCAAAGTCTCCGCGACCGACTTGAGCAGCGGCTCCAGCGTGTATTGCGAGATCAATTGGTAGGGCTCAAGCGGCATTGAGCCGTCGGTGCACGCAGCAATCTCGGCCTGCGCCTGCGCCACCGACGGATACGGCAAATGAAGCAGCGGCGGCTCGATCAGCGACGTAACAATAAAGACATCCATCGGCACGTCGCGCGGAAAGCCGGCATCGCGGACTTTCTGCGCAATGCCGAGCCGCCGGTAGATTTCCATCGTCCGGGCGTTGCACCGTTCCATCTTGGGCAAGAACTGCGGCGCGTCCTTCTGCTCCAGCAGAATGCAGCGTACGCCGCGGCGTCCAAGATCGATCGCGAGCGTCAAGCCCACGGGTCCGGCGCCGACAATGATGACTTCGGTGTCCAAGGATATAAACTCCGTCGTCCCGGGCGAGCGTCAATAC
>DASSSM010000499.1:0-8298 GCA_035708425.1 Pseudolabrys sp. | reverse complement strand
GGTGCTTGGCCTCGGTGATGTCCTGATGGGTCGCCACCCAGCCGCCATTGGCCATCGGCCGGTGGACGACGGCGACATAACGTCCGTCGCGCAGCTTGTTGGTGGTCTGATAAGGCACCCGGCCAGCGACGTCGTTGAGGCGCGCCTTGAGATAAGCCGCTGCATCCTTCGGCCCGTTCCCCTTGGCGACCGTATGCTCGAGGATCGCCTGGAACGGCGTGCCGGGTTTCGTGAGCTCCTCGGTGAGCTCATAGATGTCGGCATATTGCTTGTTGCAGATGATCAGGCGCTTTGAGGCGTCGAACATGCAGACGCCCTGGGAGATATGGGCGAGCGCTGCGTCCAACTGCTCTTTCTGCTTCTTGATCGCGCTCTCGGTCTCGATCTTGTCGGTGATGTCCTCGTGCGTCGCAACCCAGCCGCCGTCGGGCATCGGCTGGTTGACGATCTGGATGATGCGCCCGGCCGGGGTCGGCACGTTTTGCATTGTCTGCGCACGTTTGGCGATCTGGGCCAGAATCTTGCCGTGATATTCCTCGGGGTCGCCGCCGAACGAGCCGCGCTCCTTGCGGTGCTTCAGAAGGTTGAGCAGCGACAATCCCGGTTTGACCGCGTCGGGTGACAGCCCGTAGATCTCGATGAAGCGCTTGTTGACGACGACGAGCCGCGACATGGCGTCGAACATCACCAGGCCCTGTGACATATTGTTGAGTGCCACGTCGAAACGCAGGCTTTGGCCCCGCAATACCTCGGCTCGGTTGCGCTCCTCGCGGGCCTGTTCGAGCGCCTGGTAGTTGCGGAATAGACGCATGAACAGCAGCGCGAACGCGGCAATGGCCGCAAGGATGAGCGCCGCGGCGCCTGCAACATAGATTGTTGTTTTTCGCCAGTGCGCGAGAATCGAAGAGGTGGTGCGCGTGGCACTGACGACCACCGGGTAGCCGTCGACACGGTGACCCGCGATCAGGCGCGGAATCCCGTCGATCACGCCATCGATCGATCCGACGCCGTGGTCGGAATTGGCGACCAGTTTGAGCGCAAGCGCGGTCGGAAACTTGCGCCCGATATCCGCATCAATTTCGGGATACCGCGCCAGCAACATGCCGTCGTTGCGGAACAATGCGAAGCTGCTGTTGGGGTTGGGGCTGATGTCACGAAAATAATTCTGCAAGTAGTGCAGTTCGATCGCAGCCGAGATGACGCCGAGAAATTCGTCATTCGGTCCGGAAATCTTGTGTGCTAGGTGGATGACCCAGCTGCCGGTCGCATAGTCGCGGACCGGTTCGCCGAGAAACGACCTGAGGCCCGGGCTCGTCTTGAGCGCCTTAAAGTAGTCCTCGCTCGTGACGTTGACGTCGGGGATCGGCCACTGGCGCGAGAAATTGATCAACTGACCTTTGGCGTTGAAGATGGCAAGCGAGCCGACGTAGGGCATGCCGCCCGACTTGTCGCGCAGCTTCATGTGCACGGCGTGGCGCCTGTATTCACGCTCGATCGACTCGCTGTCGATCACCGGCAGCCCGGACAGATCGTCGTGGAAGCGTCGCTCCACCGCCTGCACGGCGGTGAATGCCTGCTCGATCTGCTTCGCGACGATGAGCGCGGAATTCGACAGCGCCTGCGCATTTTCCGTCACGGCGCGCGTGCGCAGATTATAGACGATGAAGCCTGCGCTGGTGACGACGATGAGCGCGAGCGTGACCGCGCAGGCGAAGATCAGCCGCATCGGGCTGAAGAAACTCAGCGCCGCCCCATTTCGATCGCGCGCGTTCTGCGCTGATGCAAGTTCAGACAACCACCGCACTTTGAAGCCACATCTCGACTGCGGGAGATCCGTCGCTCGAAGCTACACGGCGTTGGTAATGCAAATAATTTAATCATTCCGTTTTCCATGCGGTTCCCTCGTGTGATTTGTGACACCAAAGAATTCATTGGTTAATGCACGCTTCCGGGACCTAGATAATTTTAGGAGTCGATGCGGCGTGCCCGTTGAATTGACGAAATGCAGCAATTTAAAGGGTGAATATTGTCTTGCGACGGTTTGCGGCCGGAATGTCGATTTGCGCGCAGTTCAAAAGTAAACCGGCGGCACCGAGGTGCCGCCGGTTTTCAATACAGTCAGATCTTCTGCGGCTTACGCCGTCGCTCACGCAACGCAAACGTACTGCGACGCGGTCATGCCAAGACGCTGCGCGGCGCCCCGCGCGAGATCAAGCCGGGCGCCCATTTTATACGCGATGCCCCAAGGCCCGGTGTCATTGACCCGGACTGTGATCGAGCGGCCGTTCTTCGGATTGGTCACCGTCAGCGTCGTGCCGATCGGCCAAGTGCGCGCCGCTGCAGTGTTGCCGTTCGGATCGAAACGCTCGCCGCTGGCGGTTCGTTTTCCGGATGAGTAGTGACTTGCGAGAACTTCCTGTCCAGCGCAGTTGCCGGATTTCTTGACGTACTTATGAACTGAGCCCCAGCCCGCGGCATGGGCTGTGCCGAACGAAAGAACGCTCACGAGAATTGCAATGCCAACGTGCTTCATTGAAATTGTCCCCTTCAATGATTTGTATTTGGAACCGGTAGGGCGGGATAACGTGTCAGAAGCAAGGCAAGACTGTGCGAACGGTAAATCGGTATAGTAGCTATGCGTAATTCGGTACGAATTTGCCGCGATTTCGGCCCGATATGCGGCTCAACGATGGCTATTAAGGTTACGCGCCGCGCGGCTGATTCGAAAAATCAGATTCGCATTTCACAAATTTTCTACGCATCAACTTGGATCGTCCCCGCGCGGAATAATTTCAACTGAAATTCAGTCTTGTCGTTCACGACGTGAATGCTTGCTTCCCGATTCCGGAGAAGAGGGAGTCCCGATCGAAGCGAAGCTGCTTGGCTCCGCAGCGGCGCATGCGCCGGAAAAGCGGTGGATATTGCGGCCCGCAAGCGCTTGCGTCACCGAACTGGGGGATTGCACCTGTTGATCGGCGCAAGTCCCACAGCTAGCGTTCCGCAACCGACCGGCCATTTGACGGTGATGCATCGTGACGGCAGAGGTCCCTGCGTACGTTGATCTTCCGGCGACGCGCGCGGCGGGCAGGGCCGACGCCCGGACATGGCTGCGCGGGATTGGCGTGCGCCAGGTGCGTCTGATCACCGGCCTGGTGATGTTCGCCTACATCTTTTCGCATTTCTTCAACCACGCACTCGGCGTCATTTCCTACGACGCAATGGAAGCGTGGCTGTGGTACCACACGACGTTCTGGCGGCAGCCGTTCGTCAACGACACGCTCTACATTGCCGCCGCCATCCATTTCTCGCTCGGACTGTGGGCGCTCTATCAGCGGCGGCACTTTCGGTATACCGGCGCCGAGTTGATCCAGCTTCTGCTCGGCCTCAGCATTCCGCTTTGGCTCGCCGATCATCTCGGTGCGCAGCGGTTGACGGCCACCCTGTTCGATACGCCGCCCTTCAACTATGCCACGCCGCTGTTCGCCTATTGGGTCAGCGCGCCGTACAACATCGCCATCCAGTTCATCTCGCTCACCGTCGCCTGGACGCACGCCTGCATCGGCCTCTACTTCTGGCTGCGAATGAAGTCCTTCTTCGACTGGGCGGCGCCGTATCTTCTCGCTGTAGCCATCCTGCTGCCGACGCTCGCCATGATCGGCGCGCACCACGGCGGGCGGGAAGTTGCCCAGCTCGCCGAAGACGCCGATTGGCGCAAGGAGAACCTGCAGAGCGTCACCGCGCCGCAGGCGCGGATGATCAAGAGCATCGTCCTGGTCTATTTTCCGCTGGGCTACGCCGCGGCGATCGGGCTCGTTTTCGTCGCGCGGGGCGTGCGCTCCTTGCGTGAGCGCCGGCGCGGCCTGATTGCGATTTCGTTTCCCGACCGGCAAGTGCGCGTGCCGAAGGGCGTAAGCGTCCTCGAAGCTTGCCTGCGTTACAGCATCCCGCATGCCAGCGTATGTGGGGGCCGGGCGCGCTGCTCGACCTGCCGCATTCGCGTCCTTGGCGATGTCAGCGCCCTGCCGCCACCGTCCGGTCGCGAGGCGTTTGTGCTCGATCGGGTCGGCGTCACCGCCAACCCGTCGATCCGTCTTGCTTGTCAGCTGCGGCCGGACTCGGACATCGGCGTGATCCCGATCCTGCCGTCGTCGATGAATGCTAATCTGCTGCGCAAGGGCCGCCGCATGAACATCGGCAAGGAACGTTATGTGGTGAGCATGTTTGTCGACATGCGCGGGTCGACCAAGCTCGCCGAAGCGCGGCTGCCCTTCGACGTCGTATTCCTGATCAACCGTTTCCTCGCCGCCGTCTCACAGGCCGCGCTCGATGCGGGCGGCCAGCCCAACCAGTTCGTCGGCGACGGGACGCTGGCGCTGTTCGGCCTTGAGACGAGCGCCAAAACCGCGTGCCGCCAGGCGCTGCGGGCCGCCGCCAGGGTCGCGGCCAATGTCGAGAGCATGAACCGGCAGCTGAAGGCCGACCTGCGCGAGCCGATTCAGTACGGCATCGGCATTCACGGCGGCGACGTGATCGTCGGGGACATCGGCTTCAAGGAGCACACCGTGTTCACGGCGCTCGGCGACCCGGTGAACGTCGCGGCGCGCCTGCAGGACCTGACGAAATCAATGAATTGCAGGGCCGTCATTTCGGAAGAGGTCTGCGCCACCGCAGGCATTGCGGCCGACGCACTGCCCCGCTCGGAAGTTACCATCCGCGGCCGCGATGAGCCGATGATCGTGCGCAGTGTCGATGATCCTGCGGTGCTGACGGGTCTGGTCGACGCGGCAGCTGCGCACACTCTATCAGACCGAAAGAGCGCATAACGCGCCACTATCGCCGCTCATTCCCGCGAAAGCGGGAATCCAGCCACAACTCAGATCTTTGCGATGATAGCGCTGGGTCCCCGCTTTCGCGGGGACGAGCGGAAAAGGATTTCAGGCTACTTCCGTTCGTCGAACGGCGACTTGATCGAGAGGCCGATGGAAGGTGTCGTCGGGTCTCTGTAGAACGGCGTGGTGTTGTAAATACGGTCGGAGGAATCCGGCGTCCGGCCTGGACGCAGATCGAGCGATGAGCCCGGCGGAATGATCGGCACGATTGGGACCTTGAAGTCCTCGAGCGGCACCTTGCGGACGTAATCGTCTTCGCGAATGTTTTTGTTGTCTTGGGCCTGGGCAGCCTGGGTTGCCAGCGCCGTGAGCGTAGCCGCCACAAACAAAGCCACGACGTGAGATGCCTTCATCGCCGCCTCCCGTAGGCCAGCGTCGAGCCGACCGCTGAGAAGTCTAGCACTGGGTAGTTCCGCCGTACATGCAGGTGGAAGGCGGACGCAGGCTAAGCCCTCTCCACAAAGCCATCCACCACGCGCTTTTCGCCGGCCTTGTCGAAGGCAATGGTGAGCTTGTTGCCGTCCACGGCTACCACGTTGCCGTTACCGAATTTCTGATGAAACACGCGTTCGCCGACAGTGAAGGATGAGACGGTCCCGGTGGATTTGGCGACCAACTCGCCTTCGATGGTGAGAGGGGCTTTGCGTTGAGCCTCCCGGCGCGCTCCGCGTGCCGTCTTTCCCTTAAGGGGAGGGATGTTCTCTGCATCAGCATCGTCATACACGCCATCCGGCACGTAGCGCGGCTGGCCATTGTCATAGAAGCCGCCACCAGGGCCGCGATAGCGGCCCGTCTCATCGTAACCACCCTTGCCCTTGCGTGCCTGCGCGCGTTGCCAGCCCGGCGTGGTGTAGCCCGAGCCGAAGGCATTCATCTCGTCGAAGCGCGAGGCGCCGTAGCCCGACATGCCGAAGCCGCCACCCGGGGCTTCCTTCACCTCCACGTGCGCCTCGGGTAGTTCGTCGAGAAAGCGCGACGGAACGGTCGAAGTCCATAGGCCATGGATGCGGCGGTTGGTGGCGAAATAGATTTTCGCCAGCTTGCGCGCGCGAGTCAGGCCGACATGGGCCAAGCGGCGCTCTTCCTCGAGGCCCGCACGGCCGCTCTCGTCGAGCGAGCGCTGATGCGGGAACAGGCCTTCCTCCCAGCCGGGCAGGAAAACGCAGTCGAACTCGAGGCCTTTGGCGGAATGAAGGGTCATGATGTTGACGGCCTGTTCAGCCTCATTGCCTTCGCGGTCCATCACCAGCGAGATGTGCTCGAGGAAACCCTGCAGGTTCTCGAACTCCTCCATCGAGCGCACCAGTTCTTTCAGGTTCTCCAGGCGGCCGGCGGCATCGGCGGAACGGTCCTTCTGCCACATGTCGGTGTAGCCGCTCTCGTCGAGCACGATTTCCGCAAGTTCGGTGTGCGGCATTGAATCCTTGCGCAGACGCCAGCTCTCGAAGCTCGTCATCAAGTCGCGCAGCGCCTGACGCGGCTTCGGTTTCATCTCGTCGGTGGCGGAGAGCGCGCTGGCGGCTTCGGTGAGCGGGATGCGCTTCTTGCGCGCGTAATCGTGCAGCATTTGCACCGTGGCGTCACCGAGGCCGCGCTTGGGTACGTTGACGATGCGCTCGAAGGCGAGATCGTCGGCCGGCTGCGCGATCACGCGCAGATAGGCGAGGGCGTCGCGGATTTCGGCACGCTCGTAAAAGCGCGGGCCGCCGATCACGCGATAGGGCAGGCCGAGCTGGATGAAGCGGTCTTCGAATTCGCGCATCTGGAACGAGGCACGCACCAGGATGGCAATCTCGTCGAGCGGATGGTCCTCGCCGCGCTCGCGCGCCTCGCGCTGCAGCTGCTCGATCTCCTCGCCGATGGCGCGGGCTTCTTCTTCGCTGTCCCAGGCGCCGGTGACCTGTACCTTCTCCCCCAGCACATCTTCCGTGCGTAGCGTCTTGCCGAGCCGGCCTTCGTTGTGCGCGATGAGATGGGATGCGGCCGCGAGAATGTGACCGGTGCTGCGATAATTCCGTTCTAGACGAATGACTTTCGCACCCGGGAAGTCGTGATCGAAGCGCAGAATGTTGTCGACTTCCGCGCCGCGCCAGCCGTAGATCGACTGGTCGTCGTCGCCGACGCAGCAGATGTTCTTGGGGAGACGTTCGTTGGTGATTGCGGGCCGCGCAACATTCTCAGGCGCGTCATGGCCGGACTTGTTCCGGCCATCCACGTCTTCCTGCAAATCCGCAAGACGTGGATCACCGGGACTCGGCGCTTCGCGCCGGCCCGGTGATGACGGGGAAAGGGCAGTAGTACTGGATTCCGGGTCCGTGGCCTCGCCACGTCCCGGAATGACAGCGGTGGATGGCTGTGAGTTTGTCGTCTGCGCCAGCAGCTTCAGCCACAGATACTGCGCGACGTTGGTGTCCTGATATTCGTCGACCAGGATAAATCTGAAGCGCTCCTGAAACGAGCGCAGCACATCTGCGTTCTGGCGGAACAGTCGGATGTTCTCCAAGAGCAAATCGCCGAAGTCGGCGGCATTCAGTGTCTTCAGCCGCTCCTGGTATGCCATATAAAGCTTCTTGCCCTTACCATTGGCGAAGCTGGCGGCCTCCCCGGACGGCACTTGCTCAGGCATCAATCCTCGGTTCTTCCATCCGTCGATCAGCATGGCGAGCACGCGTGCCGGCCAGCGCTTCTCGTCGAGCTTTTCGGCCTCGAGGATCTGCTTGATCACGCGGATCTGGTCGTCGACGTCGAGGATGGTGAAGTTGTTCTTCAGCCCGACCATCTCGGCGTGCCGGCGCAGGATCTTCACGCCGATCGAATGGAACGTGCCGAGCCAGGGCATGCCTTCCACGATCTGTCCGACCATCTGGCCGACCCGTTCCTTCATCTCGCGCGCCGCCTTGTTGGTGAAGGTGACGGCGAGGATCTGGCTCGGATGCGCGCGGCCTAGATTCAAAATGTGCGCGATGCGGGTGGTCAGCACGCGCGTCTTGCCGGTGCCGGCGCCGGCCAGGACCAGCAAGGGGCCGCCTTCGTGGACCACGGCCTGGCGCTGCTCCTCGTTCAGCCCCTCGAGGTGGGCATTGGGCACGACGGCGCGCCGCTGCGGCTGTGGATCGACCGGTGCGGGATCGTCGGTGATTTCGAACGGATCGGCGGGGGGCGCCATGCAGCGTCATATAGCAATCGGGAGCCCAGACGCCTATCTTTGACGTCCGGGGGGATTGTGCCGGTGGCGTGCGCACCGGAGTGGAGGTTGCCGATGGCCCGAGGGTTGAACGGTTCGGCGAACGGGTCGGGTGGTCATGTCCCCACCGGCCGGGAGGCCGTTGAGGCGCGGCTGCCCGGTGTTTCCAATCTGCCGTCGGCGGTTGCCGGCGCGCTTCCGGCGGTGGTCGGCCTCAGGACCACC
>DASSSM010000498.1:0-2846 GCA_035708425.1 Pseudolabrys sp. | reverse complement strand
GCCGCAGCGACGACGTCCGCCTTGGTCGATCTGACCGCGTCCTTTTCGCCGAGATAAAGCCAACCCGTAAATAACATGACCGCCAGGGCCAGGATGGTCGCGAACCTCACGCCGCCTCCCCGCGCGCGAGCGCCGCGGCATGACGGATGGCCGCGATATTGGCTTTATAGTTGCCGCCCTTGAATACGGCCGAACCGGCGACCAGGACGTTGGCGCCCGCGCGCACGACGTCGGCGGCGTTCTGCGCCGTTACGCCGCCGTCGACTTCGATGTCGATCGGGCGGGCGCCGACGAGTGTGCGCACATCGCGCAGCTTGTCGAGTGCTGCCGGGATGAAAGCCTGGCCCCCAAACCCGGGATTGACCGACATGATGAGAATGAGATCGACCAGGTCGATGACGTGCTCAATGCTCGATACCGGTGTCGCGGGGTTCATCGTGACGCCCGCTTTCTTGCCGAGCGCGCGGATTGCCTGCAGCGAGCGGTGCACGTGAGGTCCGGCTTCGACATGCACCGTTATGACGTCGGAGCCAGCCTTCGCGAAGGCCTCGAGATAGGGATCGCAGGGCGCGATCATCAGATGGACGTCGAGCGTTTTCTTTGTGAGTGGGCGGATAGCCTGCACCACGGCGGGGCCGATTGAGATATTCGGCACAAAATGCCCGTCCATGACGTCGACGTGGATCCAATCCGCGCCGGCGGATTCGACCGCACGGATTTCTTCGCCCAACTTGGCGAAATCGGCCGAAAGAATGGACGGCGCGATGATGAGTTGCCGCATAGTGGTCTCCGGAAAGGTTCGGGTAACACGCGCCGGACAAACGGGCAACGCCGCACGCCACCCAATGCACCGGCTTGTTTAACGCTTTACGGAAACGCGCCGTGCCAACGGTTTCAGCAAATGCGGCAGCAGATAGATCGGAAATTGGACCAGCGCGAAATAGAGCCACGCAAGGTCGGGGACAACGAAACCCGTGGCCGCCAGCATCAGGCCGATGTTGCGGTTGCCGGCGATCAGACCGATGGCGAAGGCGCGGTCGAGGCCCGCGCGCAAGAAGACAAGAGCGGTGAGCGCGATCATGGCGACTGCGAGAGCAAATGCCAAAACTGTTAATCCGACCACAAGCAGTGGATCGGCGCGAAAGTGGTCGACAACGCCGTCCATCGCGGCGATCGCAAATGTCGACATGGCAATCATGCTCAAGCCGTCGATGCGTTCACTCTGGGCCTCGATAAAGGCGTCGCCGGCAATGCGACGGATGACAGCCGCGCCAAGAGCGCAGCCGGCGATGATCGCCAATAGCCTCAATCCGAAGGCGACAGGCGAGGCGAGCGCGGTGCCGAGGAAGATGTGGGTGAACAGACTCGCGGTCAGCGGCGTGATTGCTGTCGACACGATCAGGCTGGCAAGGGTCAGCGCAACATCAAGTCCCAGCACGGCGGCGAGGGCCGGCGATGACGTCAGGCCCGGCGCCGAAATTTGCAGCACGAGCATGAAATAGAGGCCGGGTGCGAGATGGTCCACGCCGAACAGGAGGAACACGGCGCCAAGCATCAGCGGTACAACCAGCATCACCCAAACGGTGGCTGCGGCAATCAGCCCGGGCCTGGTCCAATGGGCCCAGAGCTCCTTCGGATTCACCCGCAGGAATGCGAGAGTCAGCATCACGATGATCGCTTCGCCGAGATAAGGTTTGAAGGCCTTCGAGAGCGGCGGCACGGACAGGCCGATGAAGATCGACGCTGCCGCTACCAACGTGCCGTGACGGCCGGCCAAGCCCAGCGCGGCCGCAGGCAGCCTCAACCAGTTCATTGCGGAAAACTCCGGCAGGTGGGCTGCCTTGATAGCGCCTTCGGGCCCGACGATCCATATAAAGGGCAGCGGCGCGGGTCGGCGCCCCACGGATAGATGACATGGCACGTACCGATGCAATGGTCCTCGGTGCCGGCATCGTCGGCACTTCGATCGCACTTCATCTCGTCCGGCGCGGGCTCAGCGTCGCGCTGGTCGACCGCGCCGGCATCGGCGAACAGACGTCCTATGGCAATGCGGGGATCATCGAAGGCAACACGATATTTCCTCCGGCATTTCCGTCCAGCGTCAGCGCGCTGTTGCGCGTCGCATTCAAACGCGCGAGCGAAGCCAACTATCACGTTTCCTTTCTGCCGAAGATCGCCCCCTGGCTACTGGCATTCCGCGCGTCCTCTCGGCCGGAAAAGCTGGCCGAGACGGCTCAACTGATCCGCCCGCTGTTCTCTCGTGCGGTCGCCGAGCATGAGACGCTGTTGGCCGAGGCGGGCGCAACGAAATATCTGCGTAAGACCGGGTGGCTCAAGGTTTACCGCGCCGAAAAGAGTTTCAAGTCGCTCGCGCCTGAGTTCGATCTGGCCGCCAAGTTCGGGTTGCCGCTGCAATCCCTCGATACTGCCGGGGCAATGGCGCTCGAACCGTCTCTCACTCCGGTATTCGGCCACGGGGTGTTCTGGCCGCAGGCTGCGAGCATCAGCGACCCGCTCGGCGTCACACGGGCCTATGCAGCGCGTTTTGCCGGGCTCGGCGGCGTCTTCCTGACCGGTGATGCGCGGACGCTGCACCGCTCCGGCAGCAACTGGCGGGTAGAAACGGACCAGGGTGCGCTCGATGCAAGTCAGTGCGTAATCGCGCTCGGTCCCTGGGCTTCTGATCTGTTCGGGCAGCTGGGCATCACGCTGCCGCTCGCGGTCAAACGAGGCTATCACCGCCATTTCCGTGCGCAGGGACATGCGGGGCTTGAGCGTCCGGTGCTCGACGCCGACGTCGGTTACCTGATCACGCCGATGGAGCAGGGTATCCGCATGACGACCGG
>DASSSM010000497.1:0-20647 GCA_035708425.1 Pseudolabrys sp. | reverse complement strand
ACGGGAGACCTGTCGCACCGCGTGGTCTCGCAACTCGGCAAGCCGGGAATTCTGGTGCACGGCGTGGCGCTCAAGCCGGGCAAGCCCCTGTGCCTGGGTGTCGTCGGCAACAAGCCGATCGTTGTGCTGCCCGGCTTTCCGACCTCGGCGATTTTCACGTTCCATGCCTTTGTGGCGCCCGTCATCCGCGCCTGGGCCGGGTTGCCGCCGGAAGCCGAGAAAGCCATCCCTGCGCGCGTGCCGGTTCGCATCGTTTCCGAGCTCGGACGGAAGGAATTCGTGCTGGTTTCGATCATTGACGGCGGGGATACGACATTCGCCTTTCCGATCGGCAAGGGGTCCGGCGCGGTAACCAGTTTCTCGCAGGCCGACGGCTTTATCGAAATCGATGCGCTTTCCGCTACGCTCGATGCCGACAGTGAAGTGCAGGTGTCGCTGCTCGACAGCGGCAAGCGGGCGCTCGACCTCGTCATCATAGGCAGCCACGACATCGCGCTCGATGTCGTCGTCGGCGCCCTTGCCGACCGGGGTTTCACCGCGCGGACCCTGGCGGTCGGCAGCCAGGGCGGGGTTGCAGCCATCAATCGCGGTGAGTGCGATGTCGCGCCGGTTCACCTGATCGACTCCGCGACCGGACAATATAATAAGCATCTCGTCGGTCCGGGCATTGCGCTGGTTCCGGGGTGGCGGCGCATGCAGGGCGTTGTGTTCCGGCCCGGCGATAAACGCTTCGAAGGTCGCAGCGCCGGGGAAGCGCTGAAGATTGTCCTTGCCGATGCTTCCGCATTGATGGTCAACCGGAACGTGGGAGCGGGCACGCGCGTGCTGATGGAGCGCCTGCTCGACGGCGCGCGCCCGGCGGGCTACGCCAATCAGCCCAAATCACACAACGCGGTTGCGGCGGCGATCGCGCAGGGCCGCGCCGACTGGGGTCTTGCAATCGAACCGGTTGCGAAACTTTACGGCCTGGGATTTCTCCCGGTGGCGCCGGAGCACTACGATTTCCTGGTCGCCGATGCGCGGCGAAGCCGTCCGGCGGTGCAGGCCTTTATCGACGTGTTGCGTGACAAGTCGACGCGCGAACGCATTCGTGCGCTCGGCATGCAGCCGGCTGATTGAAAGCCGCTAGATATCGAATTGCGCCAGCACGGCGGCATGATCTGACGCGTAGCAGAGCCCGCCGCCCTGCCGTGGGTAAGCGCCGAGAATGACTCGGTAAGTCTTGAGCGCGCTCGTCAGGTCATCCGACAGCCAGATGTAGTCGATTCGGTCCGACGGCGAGCCTTTCGTCCAGAACGAGAATGTTCCGTCTTCGCTGCCTTGCAGCTGCGCTGCATCGCGCATGCCGAATTTCTCGAGCAGGAAATGCGGCTCCATTTTTGGAACGTTGTTGAAATCGCCCATCACGATCGTTTTTGTCGGCGGCACTCCAGCAATGCCGCTCAGCAAGTCGATGAATGCCTTCATCTCGGTTTTCTTCACCGCCGCATCCTCGGTGTGATCGAGGTGCACGTTGACGACCAGCAGTGACACATTCGCTTTCTGCAGCCGGACAAAGGTCGCATGACGAAAACAGATCAATCCGTCGATTTTGGATTGCGTTTGCCCGTTGCCGCATATCCAGAATGCTCCGGCACGGTGGACCTTCAATGTGTTTCGGACCAGAATCGCGTTGTAGGAGCGGTCGGCTTCGTAGAATGCCGGATCGAGATAAACGCCATGCGATCCCTTCAAGGCATTCCTGACGCAGTCCAGTTGCTCGCTGCTGTCTTCCTGCAGGGCGAGCACATCGGGGTTTTCTTTTGTGATCAGATCGACAACGGCGTCACGCCGATAGCTCCAGTTGTTCGAAACGGCCTCCTCACGGATGCCCGCATTGCGAAGGTTGTATGAAAGAAAACGCATCGAGGAGCGTGAGTCGCCGATTTCCCTGCCGGGCGGAAACCGTCGTAGCGGACGATCGTATCGTATCGGTTAACTGTCACGACCGCATATCCAATCCTCATTTACGACAACGCGAACGTGAGGTGGAAACGACACCGGGATGCCTCAAAATGTTCTAAACTCAGGCGAATACTTTGTATTGGATCGTTATGGCCTCTTGGACGAAGCATCTCTGTCTCGGCTTGCTCCTCTGCCCGCTCGCACTCACCCCTGCGCACGCTCAATTGCGCGGTCATGGTGGCCCGGTGAAAGCGCTGGCAATTTCGCCCGACGGGACCCACGCGCTCTCCGGCAGCTTCGACACGTCTGCGATTCGCTGGTCGCTATCCCGCAATACTGCCGAGCAGGTCCTTCGCTTTCACGATGGAGCGGTGAATGCCGTCGTCTATCTCAAGGACGGACGCGTCGTAACAGCCGGCGCGGATGCACGCATTGCAGTCTGGTCTGCCGGGCAGCCGCAGCCGGAAAAAGTCTTTGATGGCCATTCCGGCCCAGTTTCCAATCTCGCGGTGTCGCCGGACGGGAACGTGATTGCGTCGGCGTCATGGGACCGCAGCGTTCGTTTGTGGCCGGTGAATGGCGGGACGGTGCGGGTGCTCGAGGGCCACGGGCAGAACGTCAACGGCGTTGCATTCACGCCGGACGGAAAAAATGTGGTGAGCGCGGGCTATGACGCGACGCTGCGCATCTGGCCGCTCGCCGGCGGCAGCGCCGCCGTTCACACGTTGCCGACGCCGCTCAATGCGGTTGCCATTGGACCTGACGGCGAAATCGCGACAGCAGGCGCAAACGGCAAGGTCTACTTCCTGTCAACCGCCGGCGAAACGCTCGGCGAGGTTGACGCCTCGCCCAATCCCGTCATCGCTCTTGCCATTTCGCCTGATGGAAATCTCGTTGCTGCCGCCGGCATTCGCGGCTCTGTCGCGGTCATCGATCGAAAGACGCGCAAGCTCGCGCACACGCTTGTCGGTCCCGGCCTGCCGGTTTGGTCGGTGGCGTTTTTCCCCGACAGCCGCACTTTGCTCACCGGCGGCGCCGACCGGATGATCCGCCGCTGGGATGCATCGAATGGCGAACCGATCGGGGCGGCGGTCATCGGCACGCCGGACGACCCGCTTGCGGCCTATGCCGGCGACCATGGCGCCGAGATCTTCCGCGCCTGTATCGCCTGCCACACATTATCTTCCGACGAAAGCAACAAGGCCGGGCCCACTTTGTCCGGAATATTCGGGCGCCGCATCGCGACACTGCCCGGCTATAATTTCTCGCCGGCGCTGAAAAAGCTCGACATCGTATGGACGCCGGAGACCGTGTCGAAGCTGTTCGAGGTCGGGCCGGCAAGCTACACGCCCGGCACCAAGATGCCGGAGCAGACGATCGGATCGGCGGAAGACCGCAAGGCGCTGGTGGATTTTCTGGCGAAGGCCACGACGAAAAAGTAGTTAGCTTTCGCTCTTTTCCTCGCGCTCGCGGAAATAGTCTTCGGTGGTCCGAACCGGCGCGCGCCGCGGTGCGCCGAATGGGTCGAATTGTTCCTCCGCCATCGCTTCGACGCGGCAATTGTCGCACATGCGGATGACGTCGAGGCGCTTCTTGGAGTCTTTATACATCCAGTGCTTGCCTTCGAGCTTGGCAACGACGCGCTCGACGGAGCTCTTCACGCCGAAAGGCTTGCCGCAGCGAATACACTCTGCAGGATCTTCCTGCTTGATGACGCGGCTCATGGCAGTGGCGGCGCGGAAATCGATCTGCGGCTTCAGGCTGATCACCTTTTCCGGGCACGTTGCCTTGCACAGCCCGCACTGGACGCAGGCGTCCTCGGCGAAGCGTAGCGTCGGTCGTTCAGGATCGTCCGAAAGCGCACCGGTCGGGCAGGCCGACACGCAGGAGAGGCACAGCGTGCAGCCTTCGACATTCACCTCGACGGTACCAAACGGCGCGCCGGCGGGCAGCGGCACGATGTCGACGGGCGCCGGCGCGGCTGCGTGCAGCTCACGCAGCGCGAGTCGCATCACTTCACGCTTGCGGCCCGTTGCCGCGAACGATGCAGGTTTCGCCGTTGCGGAAAGGAATGGTATCGCACGCAGCGCATCGCCCAGCGCATCGGGATCGTCGGTCTCAATCGTTGCGACGCGCTCGCCACTGAAACCGAGGCCGGCGAGGATCGGTTCGGTCAACGCAATCGTTTTTTGCAGACCGGCAATATCATGGCGCGGCTTGGCGCGGACCAGCATTCGCACTGCGGTTGCGCCGTAAGCAATGGCGCCCGCGACGGACTCCAGTCCGACCTGCGTGACTTCGTTGACCTCGACGGGCAGCACGTTCGCCGGCAGGCCATCGCCGTGCCGCGCAAGCGCGTCAATCAACGTGCCGCCGTGCTCGGCGTCATGAAACATGACGATGGGCTGCGCGCCCCCGGCCTCACGATAGGCCGCAAGCAGAATTCGCAATTTCCCCAACAGCGCGTCCGATGGCGGCAGTGCGTAGGCCGCGGCACCCGTCGGGCAGGCGGCGGCGCATTGCCCGCAACCCGCGCAGATATGCGCGTCAATGGCGACGTGATCGCCGGCAGGCGCAATGGCGCCGGCCGGGCAGAGATCGAGACAGCGCCGGCAGCCGACGATCTTCGAGCGCGAATGCGCGCACAGGTCTTCCGTGAAATTGATGTAGCGCGGCTTGTCGAACGTGCCGGTCAGGTCGCGCGCTTCGAGCACCGTCCGAAGGACGGCAGCGGGATCGCCGGGATCCGCGCGCAAATAACCGTCGCGCAGGTCGGCAGCAGGGAATAATGACGGGCCGCCGGAAAGGTCGATGAGAATGTCGCATCGCGACACCGCGCCGTTTTTCGCGGTGCCGAATGCAAAAGCACCGCGCGAGGACGGCGCAGGCGCGGCATAGTCATCGACCGTCACTTCGAATGCGCCGAGATAGCCTTTCGCGGCGCGGATGACGCCCCTCACCACCGGAAATTCGGTCACCCGCCGCGGTGTGAGCTCCGAACCGGCCTTGATCAGCACGGTCACGTCGAGGTGCTCCTTGAGCAGCTCGGCTGCCTCGATGACGCGTTCGTCTTTGCCATAAAGAAGCGTCACGCCGTCGCTCGACAGCGATACGAATGAAACATCCGGCGCAGGCGAGGCAGTTGCCGCAATCAAGGCCGCCATTTTTGGTCCGGCCTTGGTGGCGTCTTTGGACCATCCACCGGTTTCGCGAATATTGACGAATGTCGGTGCGTCCGCACCGCTTTCTTCCGCGACCTCGTTGAACAGAGGCGCTTCCTGGGTGCAGGCGATGACGAGCGGTTCGCCGCCAGCTGCTGCTTTGCGGACCCGATCGAGCTCTGCGCGGCAGAACTGCCGGCCTTCAATGACGACGGAATCGCGGCAGGCGCGGCGCACCTTTTCGCCGTCGAGCGGCATGGTGTCTTCGCACGAGCAGATCAGGATGTTGCGTGGCCCTTCGGCCATCGGGCTCATTAACCTTTTCGCTTGCCCCGCCAGTTCAAGGCTGAGTGCAGATTGGCACTGCCTTCACATTTTCCCGGCGGCGGCGGGTCTGGCCTCGGGACCTTCCGACGTTATAATTATAGGTATTCTAACGCGAATGGTAGAGTGAGAAACAATGCCGCTTGAGACGGCCCGTCCGCAAACGCGCATCGCGCCGGAACTGGCATTGCCGCCGCCATTCACGGCCATCCGTCTGCGCGAAGTCGGCGACGCTTTTGCCCACGCGGTGGCGATTGCTCCGGAAAAAGGCGCCGGGACGCTGGTCTACGTCGGGCGCTTCGACCTCGCCGAATTTGCCGTGGTGCTTGAGCCTGACGAGCCGCTGCTGAAGGCGCGCCGGACGTTCTACGCCGGCATGGCGGCGATCGCTGATGCGCTCGCCGCGCATGCACAGCCGGAAACCTCAATCGTGATCGATTGGCCGGATTCGATTTTTGTTAACGGGGGGCTTGTTGGCGGCGGCCGGCTCGCCTGGCCGGAAGACACGCGTGAAATCGACACGCCGCCGTGGCTTGTCTTTGCCGGCATGATCCGGACCGTTTCGATGACCGGCACCGAGCCCGGATTGAATCCGCTCGTCACGGCACTCGAGGAAGAAGGCTTCACCGACTTGATGTCGGGTCACATCGTCGAAAGCTTTGCGCGCCATTTCATGGTCGCGGTCGATGCCTGGCAGGAAAGCGGATTTGGAACTGTCGCGAAAAGCTATATCGAGCGGTTGCCGCGTGAGCAGGGCATTCGGCGCGACATCGACGACAACGGCGATCTGCTGATCCGCCGCATGGGCAAGGCGGAAGTCACACGAAAGAAATTGCTGCCGAAGCTCGCCGAGCCGGCCTGGTTTGATCCGCAGGCGAGAGGCCCGCGCACGTGAAGCTCCTGCGCACCATACAGCTCGATCCGTCCGATACTTTCGTGTTCGAACAGGCGGCCGAGCCGGGCGAGTGGGCCGTGTCCGGCGCGTTCGCGTTCTGGAAAAGCGACCCCGCACTGCTCGAAGGCAAGGCGCGTACGGCTTTCCGCAGCGGCTTTCTCGGCCTGACGACACTCGGATGGTCGACGCTCGTGCAAATCGTTGATGCAACCGAGAGCGACCGGCTGGCGGTTGTCGACAGGCTGGCCGAACAGCTGATGGCAAAGTTCGGCGCGCCCACCAGGGAGGACGCAATCGCGGCAGCAGAGGAAGAGATTGCTTTCGCTGAATCCCTCTGCAACCAGCCGTCCGATACGCTGATTGCGGTGCATCGCACATTTGAAGGCGGCGCGGTGCGGGAATCGTTTCGCACATTGCGTCCGCGTAGCGGGGCAAAGCCTGCACGCGCATTCTCGTTCCTCGAGGTCGAAGGCGAGGATGAGCAGCCTGCCGAAGACGTCAATCTGATTGCGATGGTGGATCGGGAGCGCAAATGAAGGACTTCTGGATTTCCAGCGGCCACCATTTGCTCGACCGCGGCTCGGATGGCGGCCTGCACGTCACCGACGAATTTCTCAAGCTATACCTGGCGCGGCCGGAGCTGATTCCGCCGGCGGAAGCCTGTGCGGTCGAGCGCACGCTGCATGCTGCGCTGCTGGCCGACCCGCGCATGCCGGTGTCGGCATCGGATGTCGACGCGATCGCTGATGCCGACGCACGCGAAAACTGGAAGCTGATGATCGCATTTCGCGACCGCCTGCTGCGTCACAAAACACTGGAGGCGGCGTTCAGGGAATTGGTGCACGGCGGTCTTGGCAACGTTCCGCCGCTTTTCATCAATCAGCTTGTGCACGTGATCCTGCGCAACGCGCTCGACGGCACCGAGGATGCCTGCGTAGTGCGCGCCGCCGAGCTTTTCTTTCGCACGCAGCGTGTCACCTTGCACCAGGGGTCGTTGCTCGTTGCGGACGAAGAAACCATCGGCGGCGTCAACACCACGCCGGTGACGCCTTTGGTTTCCATGCTGGGAATTCCCGCCGAGTCCGAAATCGACGTCATCAACAAAGAGAACGCGGACAGCTACTGGGATCGAAGTGATCAGTTCGATATGGCGCTCGATCTGACGGCTGGACGTGAGGGGCTCGATGCGCTGGCACAGGCGATGCAGCGCTGGATCGCCCATTTGCTCGGCATCAACGTCAGCATTGAAGCCCTGCCCGAGCTGCAGAATGTCGATCTTACCTGGTATGTCGGCCTCGATGCCGACGCGACCAGGATCGGTGATATGCTCTGGCACGGCGAAGAGATCGACGAAGCGACCATGGAGCGTGTGGTCGGTCTGTTCCGTCTGACATTTGCAGATCCGTCGTTGATGGTCGAGAAGGTCAGGGGCGATCCGGTCTATCTGATCTTGGCGATGACGGGCGACAAGACGATCCGCATGAAGCCGCAAAACCTGCTGACCGGGTTGCCGGTCCAGCATCTGGAGGCGGTCAGTTGAGCAGCATACCACCGCTCGCGCGCTACGAGGTTGGCGTCGTCGTCGAGCGCAGCAAGGGCGCGAGCCGATGGGTCGACTTTCACTGGCGCCCCGTCAGCGTGCTCATCGGCGTGCCTGACACGCCGCCCTGGACAAAACTGACCGATGACGGCGAGCGCGCGACCTTTTACGCCGGCGCGGCCGCCGTGGAATTGTACCGCACGGAAACCGCGCACTATCGTGACAACCTGCAGATGGATCCGCCGCAATTATGGGTCGTCCTGCGTCCGGTCGAGCGTGATCCTCCTTATGAGCTTGCCATGGTTACTGCGGATCCTGCCGAAGGCGAGGGAATGACGGAAGCCGGCCAACAGATTGTCGAGTCGCTGCCGATGCCGGAACAGTTGCAGGATGCCATTGCGGATTTCGTGACGGAGCACCATGTCGAGCGCACATTTGTGAAGCGCAAGCGCGACCGCGCAAATCCTGATGCATTGGCACGGCGCGGCCCGCCGAGACGGGAGGATCGCAAATGAACGATCCTGACAACTTTCTTAGCCGATGGTCGCGCCGCAAGCAGGAGGCTGGCGAAGGCAAAGAGAAGAATGAAACAGGCGAAGCGGTTGCGGCACCCGCGCCTGAAAACCAGCCGGGCAAATCCGCCGAACCGCGCGCGGCGCCGATTCCGAAATTCGATGTGGAGAGCTTGCCACCGGTCGACACGATCAGTGCGGAAACCGAGATAACCGCGTTCATGCGGACCGGCGTCCCCGAGACGCTGAAGCATGCGGCGCTTCGTCGCGCTTGGTCCGCCGACCCGGTTATCAGGGACTTTGTGGGGCTGAACGAGAACTTTTGGGACGCAGGTGGGCCTGATGGGATTCCCGGCTTCGGGGACCTCGACCCCAATCTCGATGTCCGGCGCATGGTCTCCGAGCTTTTCGGAGAAACGCCGCACCAGGATACTCCTCCTGAGTCCGAAACAGAACGCGTGGCGGATTCGCCTGCTCTGCCAATTCAAAATCGGGCCGAGGCCATCGAGGCGGCACAGGTGTCGCCGACATCGCCTGAGAATGTTCCGCAACACGACGAAAATGCTGCAGTGCAAACAGAGTCACCGGAGGCTGCGCCGGAGAAAAAATTTGCGCGGCGTCACGGCGGCGCGATGCCACAGTGAAATCCGGAAGATTAATAGTGCTTATAGCTTCAGGCTATTGACCCCTCAGCCAATCGATCGATAGGTTTCATTATCACAATTCGAAAGTAGTGGAGTCGGATGAGGGATCCGGGTCTTTCGGAAGCTATTCGCACGGCAGGCGGCGTGAGTGAGCTCGCGCGTCAGATCGGCATTTCTCAGCCCTCCGTTTCGAACTGGATACGGGTACCCGCCGAACGGGTGGTCTCCGTCGAGGCGGCGACCGGCGTGGATCGTGCGGTGCTGCGGCCGGATCTCTACAGCGGAAAAAAGATGGCCGGCGATATCGATGAAGTAGATGCAGCACGCGCACAGGAATATGCGCTGCTTGCAGCGCTGCTGACGCGGGCTCCGGATGCGGATTTGCTCTGGCGAATTTCCCAGTTGCGCGCCGACGCCTCGCCGCTCGGGCTGGCGCACGCTGCGCTCGCCGCAGCCGCCGAGCAAACCAACGCCGAACGTGTCGAACGCGAATTTTTCGATTTGTTCATCGGTCTAGGCCGCGGCGAGTTGCTGCCGTACGGCTCATATTACCTGACCGGATTTCTGCATGAGCGTCCGCTCGCGCGTCTGCGCGAAGATCTTGCGAAGATCGGCGTTGCGCGCGCCGAAGGCGTCGTCGAGCCCGAAGATCATGCCGGCATCCTGTGCGAGATCATGTCCGGACTTGCAAGCCGCCGGCTGCCGGCGCCGCCGGATTCCGACCATCTCATCTTCGACAAGCACATGGCGCCGTGGATCGCGCGTTTCTTCACGGATCTGGAGAATGCGCAAGCGGCGGATTTCTACCGGCGACTGGGCGCGCTCGGCCGCGTCTTCATGGACATCGAAACGGAAGCCTTCGAGCTGCCGGCCTAGAGTCCGGTACGGATCAAAAACGATTGGACGAATACAAGGAGGGAACGGCGATGAAAGAACGGGAAAAGGAAAAGTTGGGCCGTCGCGACTTCCTGCGCGCGATGGGCGCCGGCGCAGGTCTGGCAGTGACCGCGGCCGCACCGCTTGCCACGGAGGCCGTGGCCGCCGAGTCCGATGCCGACAAGAAGAAAGCTCGCTACCAGGCGAACTCGACCGACGTGCAGAGCTACTATCGCACGAACCGTTATCCGAAGTGAGGGAGATGCAGCCGTGCTGATCAAGAGAACAGAACGTCAGACACGTCGCAGCAATCTCGCAGCGACGGTCGGCAACCAGGCCGCTGGCGGTCTCGATCGCCGCAGCTTCTTGCGCAGGTCCGGGCTGGTGGCGACAGGTCTTGCCACCATCGGCGCATTGCCGCTTGCAACCGTGCAGAAGGCCGAAGCGGCGGGCCCCAATGTGGCCGGCGCGACCATCCGCAAAAGCATCTGCACGCACTGCTCCGTCGGCTGCACCGTCACTGCCGAAGTTTCGAACGGCGTCTGGGTCGGCCAGGAGCCAAGCTGGGATTCGCCGATAAACCGCGGCTCGCATTGCGCCAAGGGCGCGTCGGTCCGCGAGCTCGTGTCGGGCGAACGCCGCCTGAAATATCCGATGAAACTCACCGGCGGGAAGTGGCAGCGCGTATCATGGGACGTTGCCATCAACGAGATCGGCGACAAGCTGACGGCAATCCGTCAGAAGTCGGGCAGCGATTCGGTCTACTGGCTCGGGTCCGCCAAGATGACCGACGAAGGTGCGTATCTGTTCCGCAAAATGGGCGCCTTCTGGGGCACCAACAACACGGACCACCAGGCGCGCATCTGCCATTCAACCACAGTCACGGGCGTGGCCAATACCTGGGGCTACGGCGCGATGACGAACAGCTACACCGACATCCGCAATACGAAGACGCAGATCATTATGGGTGGCAACCCCGCCGAGGCCCATCCGGTGTCGCTCCAGCACCTGATCGAAGGCGCCGAGATGAACAAGGCGAACGTCGTCGTGATCGATCCGCGACTGACGCGCACCGCGGCGCATGCCACCGAGTATGTGCGCATCCGGCCCGGCACCGACATTCCGGTCCTGTACGGAATCATGTGGCACATCATCAAGAACGGCTGGGAGGACAAGGAGTTCATCCGGCAGCGCGTGTACGGCTTTGAGGATGCGCGCAAGGAAATGGAGAAATGGAATCCGGAAGAGGTCGAACGGGTGACTGGCGTTCCGGGTGAGCAGCTCAAGCGCGTCGCTCAGATGTTCGCGACGCAGAAGCCGTCAACACTGATCTGGTGCATGGGTCAGACCCAGCACACAGTGGGTACCGCCAACGTGCGCGCCAGCTGCATGCTCCTGCTGCTGACCGGTAACGTCGGTGGTCAGGGCATGGGCGCCAACATCTTCCGCGGCCACGACAACGTGCAGGGCGCGACCGACGTCGGCCTCGATATCGTGACACTGCCCTTCTATTACGGCCTCGTCGAAGGCGCTTGGAAACATTGGGCGCGCGTCTGGGAGGTCGACCACAACTACCTGGTCGGCCGTTTTGACGACAAAAAGATCATGGAAACGGCCGGCATTCCGCTGACGCGTTGGTTCGACGCCGCGACCTTGCCGAAGGACCAGGTTGCCCAAAAAGACAACGTGAAGGCCATGTTCGTCCAGGGTCATGCCAGCAACTCGATCACGCGCATCCCTGACTCGATGAAAGGCCTGAAGGCGCTCGAGCTGCTGGTCGTCGCCGACCCGCACCCGACAACCTGGGCCTCGCTTGCGGTTCAGGCCGGGCGCAAGGAGGACATGTATCTCCTGCCCGTCGCCACGCAGTTCGAGTGCAAGGGCTCTCGAGTCGCATCCAACCGCGCGATGCAGTGGGGTGAGCAGATCGTCAAGCCGATCTTCGAGTCGAAAGACGATCTCGAGGTCATGTACCTCATTGCGAAGAAATGCGGCTTCGCCGACCAGATGTTCAAGAACATCAAGGTCGAGAACAACCTGCCGGTGGCCGAAGACATTCTCCGCGAGATGAATCGCGGCAGCTGGTCCACCGGCTACTGCGGCCAGTCGCCCGAACGCATCAAGTCGCACATGGCGCATCAGGCTGACTTCGACATGCTCACTCAACGGGCAACGACGGGTCCGAACAAGGGTGACTACTACGGTCTGCCTTGGCCGTGCTGGGGCTCGCCGGAGGTCAGGCATCCCGGTACGCCGTTGCTTTACAACACGAACCTCGCCGCAATGGACGGAGGCGGGGTGTTCCGTGCCCGCTTCGGCGTCGAGCGCGAGGAAAAGCGGCCCGACGGCACCACGGTGAAAGTCAGCCTGCTTGCCGACGGTTCCGCATCGAAAGACTCGGAGATCAAGGACGGGTATCCGGAGTTCACGCTGGGCGTGCTGAAAAAGCTCGGCTGGGACAAGGATCTGACGGAAGCCGAGATGGCGGTGATCAACAAGGTCAATCCGACCACGCCGGATGCGGTTTCGTGGTCGATCGACCTGTCCGGCGGCATCCAGCGCGTCGCCCTGAAGCACGGCTGCATCCCGTACGGGAACGGCAAGGCGCGCATGAATGCTTTCGGTCTGCCGGACCCGATCCCGGTGCACCGCGAGCCGATCTACACGCCGCGCGTCGACCTGGTGGAGAAGTACCCGACACTGCCCGACGCCAAGCAGTTCCGGCTGCCGAATATCGGCTTCTCGGTCCAGAAGGCGGCGGTGGAGAAGGGAATCGCCAAGCAATTCCCGCTCATCCTCTCATCCGGCCGGCTGGTCGAATACGAGGGCGGCGGCGAAGAGACGCGATCCAACAAGTGGCTCGCCGAACTGCAGCAGGACATGTTCATCGAGATCAATCCTGCAGATGCCGCCGATCGCGGCATCAAGGACGGCGGCTGGGTCTGGGTCACCGGTGCTGAAAACAGCGCCAAGGCCAAGATGAAGGCGCTCGTCACCGAGCGTGTCGGCAAGGGCGTGGCCTGGATGCCGTTCCACTTCGGTGGGTGGTTTGGCGGCGAGGACCTGCGGGGTAACTACCCGGCGGGCACCGATCCGGTCGTGCTCGGCGAAAGCGCGAATTCGATCACGACTTACGGCTACGACCCGGCAACCGGCATGCAGGAGCCGAAAGTCACCCTCTGTCAGATTCGAGCAGCGTAAGGAGCTACGACCATGGCGCGAATGAAATTCCTCTGCGACGCCGACCGCTGCATCGAGTGCAACGCCTGCGTCACGGCCTGCAAGAACGAACACGAAGTGCCCTGGGGCATCAACCGCCGGCGCGTCGTCACTCTCAATGACGGCAAACCGGGCGAACGGTCGATTTCCATGGCCTGCATGCACTGCACCGACGCGCCGTGCGCGGCGGTGTGTCCGGTGAACGTGTTCTATACAACCGCCGACGGTGTGGTTCTGCACTCCAAGGACCTGTGCATCGGCTGCGGCTATTGCTTCTACGCTTGCCCATTCGGCGCACCGCAGTATCCAAAGGTTGGCAACTTCGGGTCCCGCGGCAAGATGGACAAGTGCACGTTCTGCGCCGGCGGCCCGGATGCCGACGGCAGCAAGGAAGAGTTCGAGAAATACGGCGCCAACCGGCTGGCCGAAGGCAAGCTGCCGTTGTGCGCCGAGATGTGCTCGACCAAGTCGCTGCTCGCCGGCGATGGCGAGGTCATTGCCCAGATCTACAAGGAACGCGTGTCGAGGCGCGGCTATGGTTCCGGCGCCTGGGGATGGCAGACCGCCTATCGCGAGTCGATCGCAACGTGATGAAATCCAGCGGTGCGGCCTCTGCCGCACCGCCGGTCTGTTTATAAAAACACTTGAAGGCAGGAGGGAAACGCATGGCGAAGCTTGTTGCGCATATGCGCTTGATCGCCGGCGCGCTGGCGCTCGCATTCATTGTCGCGATATCGGCTCCCGTGTCGGCACAGCAGCCGAGCATGGTCAATCCGACGGCCGATGCCGTGAAGGAGCAGCAGCTGCTCCAGCAGCTCAAGTCGATCCAGGGCCGCGTCAGCATCCCGGACGTGAAATCGTCCACGCTGGAACAGCCTGTGGGCCGCGACTGGCAGCACTTCCACAACGTGACGCTGCGCTGGATCGGCGGCATTGCCATTGTCGGCATGCTGGCGATCCTCGTCATTTTCTACCTGTCGCGCGGCATGATCATGATCAAGAGCGGACGTTCGGGACGCACGATCGTCCGTTTCAATACATTCGAGCGCTTCGTCCACTGGATGACGGCGACCTGCTTCATCATCCTGGCGATCACCGGTCTCAACGTCACGTTCGGCCGTCCGATTTTCGCAGCGACGGTGGGCTCGGAGGCATTCACGACCTGGTCCGAATGGGCAAAATACGCGCACAATTATCTGAGCTTCCCCTTCACCATCGGCGTCGTGCTGATCTTCCTGATGTGGATCGGCGGCAACATTCCGAATGCGGTCGATGTTCAGTGGTTCAAGCGCGGCGGCGGCATCATCGGCGACGATCATCCGCCGGCCTATCGCTTCAACGGCGGCCAGAAGGCGATTTACTGGATCGTCGTTCTCGGCGGCGCCGCGGTTGCGATCACGGGCTACGTGCTGATGTTCCCGTTCTACGGCACGACCATCGAAACCATGCAGTATGCGCAGATAGTCCACGCGGTGGTTGCGATGCTGTTCGTGGCGGCGATGCTCGCCCACATCTATATCGGCACCCTCGGCATGGAAGGCGCATTCGAGGCCATGGGTGAAGGCACCGTCGACATCAACTGGGCCAAGGAGCACCATAGCCTTTGGCTGGAGGACGAGATGGGCCGCAGCTCCAAGGGTGCGCGGACCCAGCCGGCCGAATAAACCGACGAAAACCACGATCTATGACGCCCGGCTGCAAAGCCGGGCGTTTTGCTTTTGTCACCATGTGGGCTGATCGAGTGACGTCATCGGACCGCTGCATATTTACCCTCCCCTGGAGGGGGAGGGTCGCCGCCGAAGGCGGCGGGGTGGGGTGAATGCGATGGCAAGCTCCGGTACGGTCGATCAGTTCAGGCGCAGGGCAGCTCGCCGGCTACGTCAAAATGCAACTGATGCTGAAATGCGTCTTTGGCGCCAGCTGAGACGTTTCAAAATGAAGGGCACACATTTCCGCCGTCAAATGCCAATCGGAAGATTTGTTGTCGATTTTGCCTGTCCGGCCGCCCATCTCGTCGTTGAAGTGGATGGGTCCCAACACGGAGACAATTCAACGCGTGTTTTTGACGAACAGCGCACCCGCTGGCTCGAGTCAGAGGGCTACCAGGTCCTTCGCTTCTGGAACAACGAAGTCACTCAAAATCTTCGAGGCGTCCTGCAAAGAATCTACGTGGCGCTTTATGGCTCTGCCGGCATTGACGCCCGCGAATTGAAGCACACCAGGCGCCGACGTTCCGGTGCGCTCACCCACCCCGGCGCGCTACGCGCGCCGACCCTCCCCCTCCAGGGGAGGGTGAATAGCAACACGGCGTTTTGCTATAAGGGGCCCATGCGTATCATCGGTCTCGCGGGCTGGAGCGGTTCGGGCAAAACCACCCTGATCACCAAGCTGATTCCGCGGCTTATCGCCCGCGGCATCAAGGTGTCGACGCTCAAGCATGCTCACCATGGCTTCGACCTGGACCAGCCGGGCAAGGATTCGTTTTTCCATCGCGCCGCCGGCGCGACCGAAGTGATCATTTCATCGGCGAAACGCTGGGCCATCCTGCACGAACTGCGCGACGAGCCCGAGTGGGACTTGCGCGCATTGGTCGCGAAGATGTCTCCCGTCGACCTTGTGCTGGTCGAGGGATTCAAACGCGATGCCTTTCCCAAGCTGGAAATTCATCGTGCGGCGAATGGCAAGCCGCTCATTCATCCCGAAGATCCGCACATTGTCGCGATAGCATCCGACATTGCGTTGCCGCAGGCAAAAGTGCCGGTGATCGATCTCAACGACACCGATGCCATCGCCGACCTGCTGCTCAGGCGTGCAGTTGCCGTCGGCACGGCGGAGGCGACCGCTGCCGCCAGGAGCCGGTAATGGCGCAGCTCACCGACGATTGCTTTGCATTCTCCGGCCCGCTGCTACGGCTCGACGATATGGAGCGGCTGATCGGCGAGCGGATCGCTCCGGTGGCCGAGACCGAAAAAGTGCCGCTGCATGGCGCGCGCGGCCGTATTCTGGCGAGCGACGTGAAAGCTCCGGTCAACCTGCCGCCTTTCGACAACTCGGCTGTCGATGGTTACGCCGTGCGGCACGCGGATCTTCGTCCGGACGGCGACACCACGCTTGTGGTCGCCCGACGCCTCATGGCTGGCGCACGCGAACGGCTGTCGCTGAAGCCGGGCGAGGCAATTCGCATTTTTACCGGCGCGGCGATGCCGGCAGGCGCCGACACCGTCTTCATGCAGGAAGACGTGACCGCGGAAGACGGCCGTGTAACGGTTCCCAAGGGCCTGAAACTCGGGGCTAACCGGAGGCTCGCGGGCGAGGACGTCCCTGCCGGAGGCACCGTTCTGTCCGCCGGCACCGTACTGGAAGCGCAGCATGTCGCGCTCGCGGCCGCCCTGGGGTTGACCGAACTTACGGCGCGGCGCCGTCTGAAGGTGGCGATCTTTTCCACCGGCGACGAAGTCGTCGAGCCGGGTTCGGCCCGCGGCGCCGCGGCGATTTTCGATTCCAACCGGGTCCTGCTGATGGAACTGCTGGAACGGCTTGGCGTGGTCGTTACCGATCTCGGTATTCTGGCCGACGACCCCGACAGGCTTTCAGCAAAGCTGCGCCAGGCGGCCGCCGGACACGATCTAATAATCACCACGGGCGGCGTTTCCACGGGCGAAGCAGACTTTGTCCGCAACGCGGTGGAGACCATCGGCAACCTCGTGTTCTGGCGTGTTGCGATCAAGCCGGGCCGGCCGGTGGCTCTTGGCGTGATCCCGTCAGGGGCGGGGCGCGGCGCGGCCTTCGTTGGCTTGCCAGGCAACCCCGTTGCGGTTTTCGTGACCTTCGTGCGCGTGGTCAAACCGCTGCTGCGGCGGCTTTCAGGCGCGCGGCCCGACAAGCTCGTGCCGTTGCCGGTGCGCGCCGCCTTTGCCTACAGGAAAAAGAAGGATCGCCGCGAGTATGTCCGCGTGGCACTTAGACGTGCTGCGGACGGTGAGATCGAGGCGATCAAACACCCGCAGGATGGCGCGGGCATTCTCACATCGCTGACGGAGACGGATGGGCTGCTGGAATTTCCGGAAGACGTGACGACAATCGAACCCGGCGCCCGCGTCGGTTTCCTCTCCTACGCGGCGCTGATGGGATAGCGGAACTTTTCTGCACTACGTGGCGAGGCTCACTCCGGTCGGGCTGCTGAAGGCCTTCTCGGCCGAATCCGGCACGCTGTTGAGTGCCACGACGCCGACGACCGCGATGATGACGGCCGCCACGCAGGCCATGATGAATGCTTTCATGAACATCCTCCCAAACCTATAGGGTTCAGTATATCAAATATGAACGCGCCGTGCGCGGTCAAGAATGTCACGTGCCGGCTTGCTGCAGCGCAATGCGCTCGGCACGGGCCGCATCTTCCGGCGTGTTGACGTTGAAAAACGGATCGACCGGCTGGTCCGGCCAGTCGGCGATGGCGACACCATGCCGCGCAGTCCAGACCTCGATCTTGCGCATGCCGTCTTCGACGAGCGCCTTGCGCAGATCCTCTCGCAGCGCGAGCGGCCACAAGCCTACAACGGGATGACGCCACTCCCCGGAGCGCGCGCAGGCCAGCGGCACACCCGCGCCCATCTTCCGACGCGCCTGGTGCAGGCGCTCCACGAGGTCGTCGGGCAGGAACGGGCAATCTCCCGGCACGCTGACAAGCCACTCGATGCCGTTCTTCTGCTCGGCAAGCCAGTCCAGACCGGCGAGGATCCCGGCCAGCGGTCCGGCAAAACCCGGAACGCTGTCGGCCACGACCTTCAATCCCGTATCGGCAAAGCGCTTTGGATCACCGTTGGCGTTGATGATGATACCGGGGCATTGCGCCGACAACGTCGCCAAAACACGGTCGAGAATCGACACGCCCCCGACCTCGATGCGGGCCTTGTCGCCGCCGCCCATGCGGCGGGCGAGTCCGCCGGCGAGCACCAGGCCAAAAGTCGGCGGGTAGCTAGTCGTCATGCACGGCGGCCTTGCGCCGGTGCCTGGCGCTTTCTTCCTCGACGTAGGCGAGGTCCTGGTCGAAGACGATCCGGTCTTCGCCGGCAAGCGCGACGAACCGCTTGCCGCGCGCGCGGCCGATCAGTGTCAGGTTTGCCTTGCGCGCAAGCTCGACGCCCCAGGCGGTGAAACCGGAGCGTGAAATCAGGATCGGAATCCCCATGCGCACGGTCTTGATCACCATTTCCGAGGTGAGCCGGCCGGTCGTGTAGAAAATCTTGTCGGCGGGTGAGACTTTTTCCCGGAACATCCAGCCCGCGATCTTGTCGACGGCGTTGTGGCGCCCGACGTCTTCCATATAGACCAGGGGTTCATCGCGCTGCGCGAGGACGCAGCCGTGAATGGCCCCTGCCTCGAGATAGAGCGACGGCGTGGTGTTGATCTTCTGCGTGAGCGCATAAAGCCAAGAGGTGCGCAGCTCGGCCTTCGGCAGCGTAACGTTCTCGAGCGCTTCCATCAGGTCGCCGAAAACAGTCCCTTGCGCACATCCGGAGGTCTGCACTTTCTTCTTCAGTTTTTTCTCGTAATTCGTCTTGCGCTTGGTGCGCACGACCACGACCGAGAGCTCCTCATCGTAATCGACACCCGTCACCACGTCGTTGGGCAGCAACATGTTCTGGTTGAGCAGATACCCGATTGCCAAATAGTCGGGGTAATCATTGATCGTCATGGCGGTGACGATTTCCTGGCTGTTGAGGAAGATCGTCAGCGCGCGCTCGACGGTGACGGATGTCTCGATGCGAGCCCCGGTCTGATCGACGCCGGCGACGCGCTCGGTCAGCCGCGGATCGAGCGGATTGGGCCGGATGATGTAGCTGTCGCCGTCCTTACTCATACGATCATTATAGCAGACATTTTGGCACAGCATGAAAACTGCCCATCATAAGTGGGCAGCGGTGCTCGTTTTGTCCATGCCTCATTCAATGAAATGGCGAAGATGGTTTCCAAGCGGCGCGTCGCGGACATAAACTGGTGGCCAACGAAAAAGCCACTCCGGGGAGATGCCTGACATGCTTCGCGCTACCAAAGACATCATGCTGCCGACCACCATCACCGGCTCGCTGCCGCGGCCGAGCTGGTACACGCAAAATCTCGGATCGCGCAGCTTCCTCGAAGCGATGGTGAACAACCAGTTCCGTGAACAATATGTCGATGCGGTGTCGCTGTATCTCCACGAGCAGGAAATTGCTGGTCTCGATATTGTCACCGACGGCGACGCACATTTCGATTCCGACGTCGGCGGGCAAAGCTGGACAAACTATCCGCCGCGGCACATGGGCGGCTTCGACAAGGATCCGCAGCCAATTCCGGCCGGTCAGGGTGGCCTCGGGTTTCCGCCCGGCCACATTTTGCACGACTATCTTGAATCACGCGTGATGCCCAGCATCATCGGGCCGGTGACGCGCGGCGATCTGCAATATGCCGCCATGTTCAAGGTGGCGCAGCGCATGACCAGAAAGCCGGTGAAATTTGGCACCATCGGGCCGGAACTGGTCGCCTTCGCCGTGCAGGACAGACACTACAAGTCGCTGAAAGATCGTATTCTCGCGATTACCGACGCCTTGAACGCGGAACTGCATGATCTCGCCGATGCCGGCTGCCCGGTCATTCAATTCGAGGAGCCACAAATCCACCTTCTGGCGGTCCGCAACATCGTCAACGACGTGATCAATCCGGCATTCAGTGTCGAGGTGTTCAACCGGACCGTCAAAGGCCTGCGTGCGAAAACCGAAGTGTGGTGCCACACCTGCTGGGGCAATCCTTCGCAGCAGCGCATGTTCAATAGCGTGCAAAGCTACAAGAACGCGCTCGAGATGCTGAACAAGGTCGACGCCGACGTCATCACCTTCGAATCGGCGAGCGCGGGCGGCATGGATCTCGAAGCCTTTGGCAAGATCATCACCGACAAGAAGATCTGCATCGGCGTGATCGACCATCACTCGCTGCAGGTCGAGCGGCCGGAGGAAATTGCCGAGCACATCCGCCGCGCGCTCAAGCATATTCCCGCCGAGCGGCTGGTTCTGTCCTCGGATTGCGGCATGGGCCGCGAGGGCATGAGCCGCCGGCACGCCTACTACAAGATCGTGTCGATGGTGCTCGGTACCAACATTGTGCGTAAGGAGCTGGGCCTGCCGCAGGCCGATTGCCTTGCGGCCGATAGCCGATACTCACTGGTAGTACCGGCGAAATAATCGCACTGGGGTAGGTACTTCAGATGAAGCAGCGGATACTGGTCATTGCCTGCCCAAGAGACGCGAGCGACCTCGTGGACCGGGATCGATCAACGGAATGTCGGCCGCCCGATGCCTAGGGTCGCCGTTCTGCGGCGTCGTTATTGCACCGGTATGATCAGTAATGGAAGCACCCTCGCTGGTGAATGGCCCGCCAAGAGCCAATTGCGTTCTGTTGGCGGCACGACATTTTTGCATCATTTGGCGGATGTGAACTTTTACGGTTCCCTCAGTCATGCCGAGCCGGCGCGCAATCACTTTGTTGGACTCTCCCAT
>DASSSM010000496.1:0-4886 GCA_035708425.1 Pseudolabrys sp. | reverse complement strand
AGCGGCACCTGCGCGCCCACAATCCCGTGCCCGCCATAGAAACCTTTCTCCACGCTGAACATGTGCATGGAGCCGCCCTTGCCTTTGGAATAACCGCGCGCGCGCCCGGTGAGCTCGGCCATGACTCCCTTGGGATCCATGCCGGTTGCGATCATGTGACCGTGGTCGCGATAGCCGGTAATGACCTGGTCGCCGGGCTTGAGCACCATCTGCATGCCGACGACGACGGCTTCCTGGCCGATATAGAGATGGCAGAATCCGCCAATCAGGCCCATGCCGTACATCTGCCCCGCCTTCTCCTCAAAACGGCGGATGGTCAGCATGGTGCGGTAGGCGGAAAGCTCCTGCTCCTTGCTGAAATCGGCGACGGGTTTGGCGTCGGTGCTGGGACTCTTCTGGGCGACCGCCATTAGCACTCCCTGCGAAAGCGTCCGGCAGTTGTGACGGGTGTCGGTAGGCTTTCCCGAACCCCAATAGCTTAAATCCCCCGGCGGCGAAAGCGCGAGACTGCCGCGGGGAATTGCGCAAAACGCCCGGAAATTGGCCGAAAATTTCAAGGCGAGCGGTGGATAACGCCGCCGGCCTTTCGCGGTTGCTAACGGGGATAGAGCATCAGGGTAAGATCGCGCGGATCAGCGTAGCCAAGCAGGGCACGCGCCCGCTCGTCCAGCACGTCGGGATCGATCCGGTCGGCACGCAAAAGCGATACCCGGCGTTCCCACACCGCGCGTTCCGCCCTGAGCTGCGTCAGATCGCCCTTCATCGCCGTGAGCTGTTGCTCGAGGTCCTGCTGGGCGCGCAGTCCGTGATTGCCGGTGAAGGCGTTGGCTGCGAAATAGCCGATGAACAGCGCCGCAAAGGTGTAGAGACCGAGGATGGTCAGGAATGTGCGGCGGCGGCGATGCGTAACCATGACCCGCAACATGGGCCAAGGCCGTTAAAGCGCCTTTAATGGCGTCAGATCCTGTGCCGGATCTCGTTGAGGAAGAAGTTTCCGATGCGCTTGCCGCGGTTGCGCAACACCTTCAGCATGCCCTGATCGACAAAATATGTGAGCAGGATCGAATCGCGCGTCTTCACACGGTTATGGACCGGGTCGGCCGAATGCCAGGTGTCGGTCCCGACAGCAAACGCATAGCCGCTGTTCGGCGCAAAACGCATCTGCGTCCGCTTCGGCAAGGAACCGTCAGGGAGCTTTTCGTGGAAGATCGTACCGATGTCGGTGTTGGCATCGTCTTTCGGCAGATAGAGCTGCACGGTGATGCCCTTCCAACGCGTGTCCGTGTGCGGCGTGATCAGGTAGCCCGGGATGTCACGCGTCAAAATCGGGATCGGATACATTCCGATCTTCGCGAAATTTTCGCCAAAGCGCTTCGACAACCCCGGAGCCAGGCGCCGGATGAAGGCCAGCTTGACAGGTTCCGAGCAGAGCGCGCGGCCGACGATGTCCCACAGCGCGCGCTTTTCCACCGGCAAATTGCGGATGTATTCGGGGAACAGATCGATCTTGACGCGCGTGTGTGTGCCATCCGCGAGATCATGGCCTTTGCTGCGGCCATGCATCGGCCGGTAATCGGATGACTCCGGCATCAGCGCGAGGATCTGCGCGTAGATGTCATCGGGAAACACCCTATCAAACTCGAGATGAAAAAATGGCTTCTCGACGGCGCGCGCTCCGTCAATCGACTGCACGATAAATGCGGCCAGGCGATCCGCAGCCCGGCGGCGGTCATAGGTCGACAGGGTCGTCGTCTGATCCATCATGCGCACCCACAATCTGATTCCGGAAGCAATTTGCGTCGAATTCACCGTCAAAGGCAAGACGCGGAATGCCGTAACACCAAATCAGGCCTTCAGAACATCGCGCCCCGCGAATTTTGCCTGCGGACCGAGTTCCTCCTCGATACGCAGCAGCTGGTTGTATTTTGCGGTTCTGTCAGACCGCGCCAGCGAGCCGGTCTTGATCTGTCCGCAATTGGTCGCGACGGCGAGATCGGCAATGGTCGAATCTTCCGTCTCGCCCGATCGGTGCGACATCACTGCCGTGTAACCGGCCTTGTGAGCCATCTCGACGGCAGCCAGCGTCTCCGTGAGCGTGCCGATCTGATTGACCTTCACCAAAATAGAGTTTGCGACGCCATCCTTGATGCCCTTCGACAAGCGCGTCACATTCGTCACGAACAGATCGTCGCCCACGAGCTGGCACTTGTTTCCGATCAACGTCGTAAGATTTTTCCAGCCTTCCCAGTCATCTTCCGCCATGCCGTCCTCGATGGAGATGATCGGGTACTTCGCGACAAGATCCGCGAGATATTTTGCCTGATCCTGCCTCGATCGTTTCTTGCCCTCGCCCTCGTAGACATACGTGCCGTCTTTGTAAAACTCGGTGGCCGCGCAATCGACGGCAAGCATCACGTCGCCGCCGGGCTTGTATCCGGACTTGGTGATCGCCTGCATGACAAAATCGAGCGCTGCTTCCGCCGATTTCAGGTTCGGCGCGAAACCACCCTCATCGCCGACGTTGGTGTTCAAGCCGGCCGATTTGAGCGCCCCTCGCAACGTATGAAAAATTTCCGCCCCGGCGCGCAATGCCTCGGCGAAAGTCGGCGCGCCGACCGGCATGATCATGAATTCCTGGAAATCGATCGGGTTGTCCGCGTGCACGCCGCCGTTGACGATATTCATCATCGGCACGGGCAGCACGCGCGCGGCCGTGCCGCCGACATAGCGATAGAGCGGCGCGCTCTTCGCGCTGGCCGCCGCCTTGGCCGTCGCAAGCGACACACCGAGGATCGCGTTGGCGCCAAGTCGCCCCTTGTTCGGCGTGCCGTCGAGCGCAATCATGGTCTCGTCGATCTTGGTCTGTGCTTCAGCGTCCATGCCGCCGAGCGCATCGAATATCTCACCGTTGACCGCGTCGACCGCCTTACGCACCCCTTTGCCGCCGAAACGTGCCTTGTCGCCATCGCGCAGTTCGACCGCCTCGTGCGCGCCGGTCGAGGCGCCGGATGGAACGGCGGCGCGTCCGCGCGAGCCGTTCTCCAGAATGACGTCGACCTCGACGGTCGGGTTCCCGCGGCTGTCTAGGATTTCGCGGCCAATAATGTCGGTAATTGCGGTCATGGGGTGTCCGGAATTGATACGGGGGCTTCTACAGGATCGACAACCCTCTTGTCATGCCCCGTCCGGACCGTGCATCCACTGGTGCGGAAACCACGCGGTCAATGCCAATGGCGCGGAAACGGTTGCAACTCGGCCAGCGAAGCCCGATCCCGGCCTCTCCGGACAGGGCCGTCCTTGATCGCGTACCCAACCCGCATGCCGGGACGAACTACGTGGCGCGATTTACCGCGCCGGAATTCACCACTTTATGTCCGATCACCGGGCAGCCCGATTTTGCCCATCTGGTCATCGACTACGTGCCGGCTCGCTTCCTTGTCGAATCAAAATCGCTCAAGCTCTATCTCAATAGCTTCCGCAATCACGGCGCATTCCACGAAGACTGCACGGTCGCGATCGGCAAGCGACTGTTTGCGCTGCTCAAGCCGAAGTGGTTGCGCATCGGCGGCTACTGGTATCCGCGTGGCGGAATGCCGATCGACGTGTTCTGGCAGGCCGGAAAGCTCCCGAAGGGCGTGTGGGTGCCCGACCAGGGCGTCGCCCCCTATCGCGGACGCGGCTAGCCTTTGGGGCTGGTGCGCCGAAGACACAGCGCACAGGTCCATCCGGTCGCGGCCAATGCCGCCGCTCCGACCACGAGCACAGGCGTGATTCCGACGCTCGTGAGGCCGGCGCCGTAGACGACGGGGCCTGCCGCCTGGCCAAGAAAGAAAAACATTGAGTGTCCGGCGGTGGCCGAACCACGCGCCGACGGCGCCAATTCCGTGACGTAAACCTGGATGCATCCGTGCAGCAGGTAGAACCCGAAACCCATCATGATGAAATTCATGAACTCGATGGGCCATGGCATGCGAAGTGCGATCACCAAAAGGCAGGCGCCCATCACCACGCCGCCCGTCGCCATCAACCTTCGCTCGCTGACATGCGCGACAAGCCATGCGACCATGAACGTGTAGATCACGCCACCGATACCGAAGCCCGCGATCACGACGCCGGCGATCGATGCATGGGTTTCGCCGGCTTCGCGCAGCAGGACTGCCATGTAGGGAAAGACGCCGAACAGGAACAGCGCTTCGATGAACACCGCGCCGAAGCAATACTTCGCCAACGGATTGCTGAAGACGGCCCGATAGTTCGGAATGAAGGTCGACAGGTCGAACCGCCCCGGGGATTCATTCATGCTGCGAAAGCCGGGCATCGCTACGCCAAGAGCGATGAGATCTATTGCCCCGGTCACGAAGAACACGCCACGCCAGCCCACCACGTCACCGATCACGCCGGCGCCGGAGGCGCCAAGAAGGTTGCCGGTCATGGCCGCAAACAGCAACCGGCCGATTGCGACCTGCCGCTGCTGCACAGGCACGCGGTCGCCGGCAACCGCCAGCGCAATCGGAAAGACGCCGCCGGCCGCGATGCCCGCGATTACGCGCAGGACCATGAGCATTTCGAAGTTCGTGGCCAAGCCACAAGCAATTGTGGCTATGCCGACGACGAGCATGCAGACCGCAATGAGCCGTGTCTTGCTGAACATGTCCGCCAGGGCGCCAAGCACGGGCTGGACGAGCGCGTAGGGCAAAGTAAACCCGGTCGAAAGAAGCGCGGCCGTGGTCGGCGTAACGTTCAGCCCGCTGGCAATTTGTGGAATGACCGGATCGACCGAGCGCATGAAAAGCGTCGTCGCAAAAATGACGAACGCCATGAGATTGAGGACGCGGCCCATGAAAATCTGAATTTCGCGCGCTTCAGCGCTTTGCCAGCCGGTCGAA
>DASSSM010000495.1:0-3786 GCA_035708425.1 Pseudolabrys sp. | reverse complement strand
CGGCCATGACAAGAAAATACCGGGAGGACATCATGTCCGAAAGTTTCCTGAAGAACCCGCTGTCGCTGTTCGACATCAAGGGTAAAACAGCCATTATTACTGGCTCGTCGGGCGCCTTCGGTGCGCTGGCTGCAAAAACGTTCGCCGGCGCTGGTGCGAATGTGGTGCTGGCCGCGAGCAAGGTGGACGAATTGAAGAAGGTGGCAGCCGAATGCAAAAAGCTCGGCGGCAAGACCGAGATCATCGCGCTGCGGCCAAGCTCTGAGGAAAACTGCGAGAAGATCGTCAAGGCCGCAGTCGACAAGTTCGGCAGGGTCGACATTCTCGTCGTCGCCTCCGGCCTCAACAAGGTTTCCAAGATCGTCGACCAGAAAGTCGAGGATTTTCTCGACGTGATGGACGCCAACGTCAACCAGTCATGGCTGATGGCACGCGCGGCCGGAAAGCAGATGCTCAAGCAGGGTCAGGGTGGCAAGGTGATCCTGACCTCTTCGGCGCGCGGACTGCTCGGACATCCGGCCGGATACAGCGCCTATTGCGCATCGAAATCCGCGGTCGACGGCATCACCAAGGCGCTCGGTTGCGAATGGGGCGAGACCGGGATCACAGTAAATGCGCTCGGCCCGACCGTCTTCCGCTCTCCGCTCACCGCCTGGATGTACGAGGAGACCGAGCGTGCGCAGACGGTGCGCAAAGGCTTTCTCGCCCGCGTGCCGAAGGGCCGATTGGGCGAACCGGAAGATCTTGCCGGGCCACTGCTCTTTTTGGCGTCAAAGGCGTCGGATTTCTACACAGGACACATTCTCTATGCCGACGGCGGCTACACCGCGGGATAGCGATGGCGAAACCGCGTATTGCCGTGATCGGTGCAATGAGCCAGGGAGGTGACAATGAATGACCGCCGCACGATTTCGCGCCGCACGCTGGTCAAGTCCGGCCTCGGTGCAATTGCCGCTCCCACCGTTCTGCGCGTGCTGCCGGCAGAGGCACAATCGCAGGTCATCAAGATCGGGCACGTCAGCCCCAAGACCGGCCCGCTGGCCGGTTTCGGAGAAGCCGATGGTTTCATCCTCGATCAGGTGCGCGCCATCCTCGCCAAGGGCCTGGAAAATGGCGGCAAGACCTACAAGGTCGAGATCATCTCCAAGGACAGCCAGTCGAGCGGAAACCGGGCCGCTGAAGTCGCCTCCGAGTTGATCCTCGGCGATAAGGTCAACCTCATCGTTGCCTCCGCAACGCCGGATACGACCAACCCCGTTTCCGATCAGGCTGAGGTCAACGAGGTGCCGTGCATCACCACCAATTGCCCGTGGCAGCCCTATTTCTTCGGACGCAAAGGAGATCCGAAGAAAGGCTTCACCTGGACCTACCATTTCTTCTGGGGATTAGAGGATGTCATCGCCTCATTCCTCGCGCTGTGGGATGAACTGCCGACAAACAAGGTCGTCGGTGGTCTTTTCCCGAATGATGCCGACGGCAATGCCTGGGGCGATCCGAATCTCGGGCTGCCGCCTGCGCTGGCAAAGGCCGGCTACAAGCTGCACGATCCCGGCCGCTACCAGCTCATGAACAGCGACTTCACGTCGCAGATTTCGGCGTTCAAGGCGGCCGGCGCGGACATCGTCACCGGCAACATGATTCCGCCGGATTTCGCGACGTTCTGGTCGCAGGCGGCGCAACAGGGCTTCAAGCCGAAGATCGTCACCATCGGAAAGGCGCTGCTGTTCCCGTCGGTCATCGAGTCGCTGGGCGAGCGGGGCAATGGCCTCAGCAGCGAGATCTGGTGGACGCCGCACCATCCCTTCAAATCAGGGCTCACGGGCCAAAGTTGCCAGCAGCTGACCGATGCATACACCAAGGCCTCCAACCGGCCATGGACGCAGCCCATCGGCTTTCAACATGCGCTCTTTGAGGTCGCCATCGATGTGCTCAAGCGCTCGAAGAATCCGGGCGACCCCAAGTCCATCCTCGACGCAATCGTGGCTACCAACTACCAGTCGATCGTTGGGCCGATCCAATGGACCGGCGCGCCAGTCAAAAACGTCACAAAGACGCCATTGGTTGCCGGCCAGTGGCAGCGCAAGAACGGAAAATTCGATCTCGTGATCGCCGAGAACAAGACGGCACCGAATATTCCGATCGGAGGAAAGCTGCAGCCTATTTCGTAACCGCCGCAATGGCTGCGATCCTTGCACTCGAGAAGATCTCGAAACGATTCGGCGCCGTCGTGGTGGCCGACGCAATCGACTTGTCGCTGAACGATGGCGAAGCCCTGGGCATCATCGGACCCAATGGCGCGGGCAAAACGACACTGTTTGGAATCGCGACCGGCACCGTCAGGCCCGATTCCGGCCGCGTACTGTTCGCGGACAATGACGTGACCAGACTGCCGGCGGAACGGCGCTGCCGGATGGGTTTGGCACGCTCATTCCAGATTCCGCAGCCGTTTTCGGGCATGAGCGTGTTCGAAAACGTCGTGGTGGCCGCAGCATTCGGTGCCGGCGAGCGCGAAGCCGCGGTCTACGATCGCTGTTCCGAGTTGCTCGAGCGCTGCGGCCTCGCAGAAAAAGCAAACAGGCGTGCGGGCGGGCTGACTCTGCTCGATCGAAAGCGTCTGGAATTGGCCCGCGCTCTCGCAACGGGCCCACGCGTGCTTCTGCTCGATGAGGTCGCCGGTGGCCTCACCGAGCACGAATGCGCGACTCTGGTTGCCCTTATCAAGGATGTGCGCGCGAGCGGTGTTTCGATCATCTGGATCGAGCACGTCGTGCACGCCCTGCTCGCTGCTGTCGACCGGCTCGTGGTCCTGCACGGCGGCAAATTCATCGCAGGCGGCGACCCGCACAGCGTCATTCGTAGCCCACAAGTAACTGAAATCTATATGGGAATCGACGCCGATGCCTGACGGCCCGCTACTCAAGATCAACGCCGTCGACGCGTTCTATGGCGACTTTCAGGCACTCTTCGGCGTTTCGCTCAACGTCGGCGCCGGCCAGGTCGTCGCTGTCATCGGTGCAAATGGCGCCGGCAAGAGCACGCTCCTCAAGTGCATCGCTGGCCTGATGCATCCGTCGCGCGGCGAAATTCTTTTCGAGAATGAGGCCACGACAAACACACCTGCTTTCGACGCGCTGAAGCGTGGAATTGCACTTGTCCCCGAAGGACGCAGACTTTTTCCGTCGCTGACCGTCGAGGAAAACTTGCTGATCGGCGGCCAGTCGCGTCGCCCGGGGCCGTGGACTTTGGCGCGCGTATACGAGTTGTTCCCGGTTCTGGCCGAACGGCGAAATCTTCCCGCGCCGGCACTCTCGGGCGGCCAGCAGCAGATGGCGGCCATCGGGCGCGCATTGATGTCCAATCCGAGACTGCTGCTGTGTGACGAGATCAGCCTCGGGCTCGCGCCTATCGTCGTGCGCGACATCTACGCCCGCCTACCGCAAATTACGGCCGAAGGCTTGTCTCTCGTCATCGTCGAGCAGGATATCGTTCAAGCCCTGCGGGCAGCGAGCCACGTCTATTGCCTGCAGGAGGGCCGCGTCGCGCTGCAGGGCGCTGCACGCGACCTCACCCGCGAAAAAATTTCAGCCGCCTATTTCGGGGTTTGACCGGATGCAATGGCTCAACGTCATCCTGCAGGGCGTGCTGATCGGCGGCTTATACGCAATGTTTGCGGCCGGCCTGTCACTGATTTTCGGCGTGATGCGGCTGGTCAATATCGCGCATGGCGATCTTATCGTGCTTGCGGCCTATGTCTCGCTTATGGCCACGCAGGCTTTCGGGATGGAT
>DASSSM010000494.1:0-3890 GCA_035708425.1 Pseudolabrys sp. | reverse complement strand
CGCGGTGACACCTCCGACTGCGAACTTTTGCGCGCCGTCAAGAAACTCGCGCCGGTGAATTTCCCCGTGCACGTACAAGTCGAACAGGTTCAAAAGCTCCTGCGGGAAGTCGGATGATTTCTTTCGTTCCATCGAAATACTCCGTACGACTGCGCCTGAGCCGGCAGCTTAAAGAAATTTCCGGCGCGCAAGATATCAGTTCATTGTGATCGCCGTTCCCTGGTCATTCCGGGACAGCGCGCATCGCGCGCCGGACTCGGAATCCAGAAGACTGCACAGAATTCGTTTCTGGATTCCGGGTTCGCGGTCTTCCGACCGCGCCCCGGAATGACAGCTTGCTTCATAGAGGCGACCTCTTAAGCTGCCTATCCTCAATAAGGACATCTCATGCCCGGACTCCTCCAGAACCACATTGCGGTCATTACCGGCGCCGGCTCCGGTATCGGCCGCGCCATCGCTCTCGGCTACGCGCGCGAGGGCGCGACCGTGGCCGCGCTCGACATCAATGGCGAGCCGGCGGCCGAGACTGCAAAATCGATCCGCGACGCCGGCGGCAAGGCGCAGGCCTTTACCCTCGACGTCAGCGACCGCCGTGCCTGCCGCACGGTGGCGGCGGAGGTTGCCAAACAGCTCGGCCAGGTATCCATTCTCGTGAACAATGCGGGCATCACCCGCCGCAATCCTTTTACGGCCGACGCGGACACCGTGGCCGCCGACTGGCAGGCAGTGATCGCGACCAACCTCGACGGCGTCTTCAACGTGACGCAGGCGTTCACCGCGCCGCTGCGCGCCAGCAAGGGCCGCATCATCAATATCGGCTCGATCCAGTCGCTCATGCATGTGCGCACGCCTTCATCGGCCGCCTATACAGCGTCGAAGCATGGCGTGCTCGGCTTCACCCGCGCGCTCGCGGCCGAGCTCGGCAAGGATGGCGTACGCGTCAACGCCATCGGCCCCGGATTCATCGAGACGCCATTCAATGCAAAGATGCGCGCCGAAAATCCGGAGCGTGTGAAGATCTTCGTCGAGCACACCCCGCTCGGCCGCCCGGGCACGCCTGACGACATCGTGGGTCCGGCAATTTTCCTTGCCTCCGACCTGTCGGCTTTTGTGACCGGCTCGATCATCCTGGCGGACGGCGGTTACCGGACAGTCTGAGCGTCATTACGCTGATGCACCACACAGACTTTTTTCCGCTCGTCCCCGCGAAAGCGGGGACCCAGGCCAACAAACGCCGAGCCGGGTGCCCTGGATTCCCATCGCAAGTCGTCGGCGAGCCGGAACCGGGCCCGTATCCCTCCGGCACGCAACGGGAGGAGGCCCCCAATGTCCCCTGACGAACGCGCGATCCGCGAGCTGGTCGACGCCTGGATGAAAGCAAGCCGCGCCGGCGACACCGAGACGGTGCTCAGCCTGATGTCCGACGACGTGATCTTCATGGTCCCGGGGCGCGAGCCGTTCGGCAAGCAGACCTTCGCCGCCAATTCGCGCAGCATGGTCGGCGTGAAGCTGGAAGGCTCGGCCGACATCCGCGAGCTCGAGGTGCTCGGCGACTGGGCCTATCTGCGCAACTTCATAGAGATCACCATCACGCCACCCGGCGGCGAAGCCGTGCGGCGCTCCGGCTTCACGCTGACGATCTTGCGCAAGGAGCCTGACGGGCGCTGGGTGCTGGCAAGAGACGCGAACTTGGTGACTTGATCGTGCGCCCCTATCTAACGCTCGTATTTTTTGTCGTGCTTGTCCTTGGCGGCGGAACGCTGATCGGCCTGATGACGCTGCCAGGAGACTGGTATGCCGAACTCATCAAACCGTCGTTCAATCCGCCGAGTTGGGTCTTCGCCCCGGTCTGGACCCTGCTCTACCTGGTTATCGCGATCGCCGGCTGGCGGACCTGGCAACGTGGCTCACGCACCGCGCCCATGACGGCCTGGTTCATTCAGCTTGGTCTGAATTTTATCTGGTCACCTGTGTTCTTCGGCGCGCACCGCATCGGACTTGCGCTCGCGGTTATCGTCGCCCTGCTTGCGGCAATTCTCAGCTTCATCGTGACGGCGTGGCCGCGCGACCATGTGGCTTCGTGGCTGTTTGTGCCTTATGCAGCCTGGGTGGCCTTCGCGACATTACTCAACGCCGCCTTATGGCATCTCAATTGACTACTCAGCCCGGCACGCGCTGTAGGTTTTCACCACGACGCCATGACTCATTCTCGTGAGCCGCACGAAACTCTTCAGCGCGTAAAATTCGTAATCCTTGTTCCTGAAACTGTCGGCGTCGGGCGCATCGGGATCCGCGATGAGCGTCTGGGACGGCTCGTTGTCGATTTGGAGAATCACGGGGTCAGCCTTGCTCCAGCGCCCGGAGGCATCGACAGCCGCATTGACCGTGAACATTCCGCCCTTGCAGTTGTAGCGATACGTTTTCTTATCGGCGGCAAAGGCCACGGTCGCCAGCATCGCCATCGCCAGAACGGCAATGCGTGTCATCGCGATGCGCTATTTTCCTGCGGCCTTGCGCAGCGCCGCATTGATGCGGTCCTGCCAGCCGGGGCCGTCTTGCTGGAAAAAGTCGAGCACGTCGCGGTCGATGCGCAATGAGACCATTTCTTTGGCGCCGGGAATTGCAGGTGCCTTCGGCGGCAGATCCGCAGGCTTCGTGGTCACGGCCTTGAAGGCCTTCTCGGCGGCGCTGCGCATATCGGGCGGGTTCTTGGCCATTCCGTTCTTTTATCATGCCGCGTTTCGGGCCTGTAGCCACCCTGTGCGGTCCGTTTAATCAAATCGCAATGCTGACCCCGTAAATCCACTGCAGATGCGAGGTTGCCCCAGGGATGTCATATGGGCGAGCCAACGCCAGCAACACCGGCCAGCAAGTATTTCGCAGCCACGGTCGCGATGATCGCAGGTGCATATTTCTTCGCGGTCGGCGCCGGCCTGCTGCCGATCCCCGGCGGACCCTCCAACCTGCACGGCCCGCCATGGCTGGTGCTCTGCGTTGGCTTGGCATTCTTTCTCGCAGGCGTCGCCATCATCATCCAGTTGCTCGGTCACGCCAATGACAGCGGCGACCTGCCGGCCGGAGCGCAGCTTTGGTTGCGCGCGATGCAATATCTGATCGGCCTTTGCATCTTCGTCTGCTTCGGCGCGATCAGCAGCTGGGTTGCTTTCGGGCCGGGCGAGCGGCATTTCAGCGGGACGTTCATGTTCGGCGACGCGACCACGAATGCGACAATCGGCCGGGTCGCCTTCGGCGCCGGCGCGATCATCATCTGGCTGTGCACCGCGGCCTTCGCCGCCTTCGGCTTTCGCAAGTTGTTCGATCACACGACGCCGAGCGCCGGCTGATTTCCATTCCACACGATCTTCGGCCAACGCCCTCACCGCTTGAACAGGCCCATGATCTCGGCTTTGGCCAGCGTGTTGAAATGCAGGTTGAAGCCGACTACGGCGGCCGAGGTGTCCGCCTTCACGTCGATTTTGTCGGCCTTCACCGCAAACACCGTGAACAGATAGCGGTGCGGATGGTCGCCTTCGGGCGGGCATGGCCCGCCATAGCCGGGCGCGCCGAAATCGGTGCGTGTCTGCAGCGCACCGGCCGGCATTTTTCCGCCGGCACTTCCGGCGCCGGCATCGAGCTCGGTCACATTCGGCGGAATGTTGACGATCAGCCAGTGCCAGAAGCCCGAACCGGTCGGCGCATCGGGGTCATAGCAGGTGATGGCGAAGCTTTTCGTGCCCGCAGGCGCTCCCGACCATTTGAGATGCGGCGACTTGTTGCCGCCGGCGCAGCCGAAGCCGAAATCGGCGGACAAGATGAAATCTTTTGGAAGGTAATCGCCGTCCTTGAAGCTGTTGCTCGTGACCGTGAACGCCATGTACCGTCTCCTTGAA
>DASSSM010000493.1:0-8278 GCA_035708425.1 Pseudolabrys sp. | reverse complement strand
ACCAGACTGGCAGGCCGGTCGCCAGCACGCCGTGCTTGTCGCGCATCACGCCGTCGGTGATGAGCGCGGTCACACCGCGCTTGACCATGCGCATGCACAGAATGTCGCCAAAAATGCCAGCGCCGGTCACACCCATCGCGTCGGCAACCACAACGCAGTTCTCGGGCATGGCCTCGATGGCGCCGCGCGTGGAAATCGGCTTCGACCAGCTTTCCGGTGTCGCAAGATCCTCGCGCACAGGCACGAAGCGGAGCGTGAAGGCCGGACCGACGACACGTTTGCCGGAAAAACCGAACGGCATCGCGCTGTCCATCCAGGAACGGCGAATACCTTTCTTGAGCAGCATCGTGGTGATGGTGCCGGTCGTGACATTGCGAAGAATTTCGAGAGCAGACGCCATGGCGATCCTCACGCAGGGTTCAGGCCGAGCCGCTCGTCACGCCGCCTGATCCAGGCCACGAACGGAATTGCGAGCAGCACCATCCATAACTTGCCGAGGACCTGACCGAACAGGAATTCGAGCGATCCAAACGCCAGCCATAAAAACACGATCGAGTCGACGATAAGCCCCACCGTGCTGGATGCGACCACGGCCGCCACAAGCCGCCGGCGCGCAAGCGGCGTGTAGACAACGAAATCCGCGAACTCGGACAGCAAAAACGCAGCCGCCGAAGCAAGCACCAGCGAACGCGGCGCAAGGCCGGCCGACAGCGCGGCGCCCGCAATGATCGCACCGACGCCGAATTCGACGCCGAGCCGCCGCTGCACCAGGTCGCGCAAAACAAGAGCGGCGCCGACCATGAGGACACCGGACGGCGCCATGATGCCGGGCGCGACCGGAACAAGGCATGGGCCGCTAGATAGGCAGACCGTCCCCACGTGCCCGATCATCCAGTTGGCCGCGGGAATCGTCAGGCAGAACAGCACAAGAAAAATGGTGCCTTCGACGTTTTTTCGTCTCTCGTTATCGATCATGACGTTCTTCGGCTCTTGAACTTGGCAAATCCCTGCGCACGCAATTGGCAGGCCGGACATGTGCCGCAGCCATAGCCCCAATCATGGCGCTTGGTGCGGTCGCCCAGGTAACAGCTATGGCTTTCTTCGATCAGGAGATCAAGAAATGCCTCGCCGCCGATTTCGACCGCCAACGCAAACGTCTCGGCCTTGTCGATCCACATCAGCGGCGTATGGATGGCCACGCGCTTGTCGAGGCCGAGCGTGAGCGCGACCTGCATTGCTTTAATGGTGTCGTCGCGGCAGTCGGGATAACCGGAGTAGTCGGTCTCGCACATGCCGGCCACGAGATGGCGGGCGCCACGCCGGTAGGCAAGCGCCCCCGCGAAGCAGAAGAACATGAGGTTGCGGCCGGGAACGAACGTTGTCGGCAATCCGCTGTCGGCAATTTCAATTGCCGTCTGGCGCGTGAGGGCCGTATCCGAAATCACGGCCAAGGCGTCGAGCTTGATCATATGATCGTCGCCAAGCCGCGCGGCCCAATCCGAATTTAGCGCCGACATCTTCTCGCGCAGGCCTGCGCGAACGCTGAGCTCAACGGCGTGGCGCTGGCCGTAATCGAACCCGATCGTTTCAACGAGCGAAAACCGTTCCAGCGCCCAGGCCAGACATACGGTTGAATCCTGCCCACCGGAGAACAGGACAAGGGCCGTCTCGGATTTCATGGCCCTTCCCTACACCATTTGCTGCTGCTCATGCTAATGAGTGGCGACCGGATCGAAGAGGACGCCATGGCGGGAAACGGAGCTGCGCACGGGATGATCGGCGTCGACAAGATGGGCGCCAAAATCCTGTTCATCGACCCTGCGACTTACGAGACGCAAAAGGTGCTGGACGGTTTCCAACGCACCGTGCACGAACTGCTGGTCGTGCCCGAAACCGCACGCGCCTATGTGCCGATCTATGGCGACGGCATCCACGGCCGAAACCCGAACCCCGGCCACACGTTATGCGTCATCGATCTCAAGACGCGCAGCCGTGTCGCCGACATTGACCTGCGTCCCTACATTGCGCCCCACACGCTCAAGCTCGGGCCCGACGGGCTGATCTACATTACTTGCGAGAACACCGCGGTGGTCGCGATTATCGACCGGGCGACGAACAAGGTCGTGGGCGCGATCGATTCAGGATCGACGAACGCGCACCGTCTCATCATCGCCCCCGACGGGCAACGGCTCTATACCGAGAACGAAGAGGACGGCGAGGTCTCCGTCATCGATCTCCCCAACCGCAAGCTGCTCGGGAAGATCAAGACGCCGCAGCCGCTCGCGGGCATCACCATCTCGGGCGACGGAGCGACGGTGACCGTGGTCTCGGACCAGGAACCCGTACTGTTTCTGATCGACGCAAAAACTCAAAAAGTCAGAGAGACCATCCGCCTCAAGGATGTGGCGAAACCCGCCCAGATCGCCCGCTACAGCCCCGACTGGGGAACGCTTGCTGTCACCAGCCTCAACAGCGACACCGTGAGCCTGATCGACCCGTCATTCCGCGAGCAGACCGCGATCAAGGTCGGCAGTCAGCCGATGGACATGGCCTACCGCGGCAACGAACTGTTCGTCGCCTGCCAGGGCGACGGCTCGGTGCATGTGATCGATATTCCGGGCAAGCGCTGGAAGCAGAGCTTCCAGGCCGGCACCGGCTGTGAATCGCTCGGATTTTTTTAGCGCACGATCTCCGGATGCTTCGCGGTCGAGGCAGTGCGCACAACTGCATGACCGTAGGGTGGGCTAAGGTGCGGAACGCGCCGAGCCCACCGAAACAAACTCGACTCAACCGGTGGGCTCGCGTCGCCATAAGCGCGTTTACGCGCGTCTTCGACGCGCTATGGCGACGCTTAGCCCACCCTACGGACTGACCGTCAATCCCAGTTCGGTGACCAGGTCCAGTCGACGATGCGGCCGCCGCGACGCGCGAGCGCGGCGATTTCGCGCATCTCGGCGTCGCTCAACTCGAAATCAAACAGCGTGAAATTCTCTTCCAGCCGCTCGACCTTGCTCGTGCGCGGAATAACCACAATCCCCTGCTGCACCAGCCAGCGGAGGCTGATCTGCGCTGCCGACTTTCCGTGCGCCTTGCCGATTTTCTCCAGCACCTTGTCGCCTTTGGCACCGCCGCGCGCGATGGGGCTGTAGGCAACGACAGCCATCTTGTGCTTGCGGCAGGCTGCAACGACCTTGTCCTGATTCAGGAACGGATGACATTCGACCTGATTGCAGACCAAGGGCTCGCTCGAAATCCTGTTGGCCTCATCGAGCAATGCAACCGTGAAATTCGATACGCCGATCTGCCGCGCGAAGCCTTCCCGTTTCATCTTCGCCATCGCACCCAGCGTCTCCGCAAGGGGAATACGCGGGTTTGGCCAATGAATCAGCAGCAGATCGATCACGTCGAGGCGCAGCCGGGCCAGGCTTTCCTTTACCGAACGCTCGAGATCATGCGGCGCCAGCAGCGTCGGCTGCACCTTGGTCGTGACCATGACCTCGGAACGCAAGCCGGATGCGCGCACGCCCTCGCCCACCTCGCGCTCATTGTCGTACATCTGCGCCGTGTCGATATGCCGGTAGCCGATGCGGATGGCCTGCTCGGTCAGCCGCGCGCAGTCGCGGCCGCGCAAGGCCCACGTTCCGAGGCCGACAATCGGGATCTTGAATCCTTTCGCCTCGACGGACTGCATGCGCTCTTACTTGCCTTCGGCATCGTCGGCGAAACCGCGAAGGAACAGCGCCCGCCGCCCGGTCTCGCGGCTCTGGCAGGCTGCGATCATCGGATTCGCCATGGTCCCTTCAAAATAGTCATAGATGAAGTCGCAGCCCTTGTCGCGCGAAGTGATCCAGGCGCGCTGCATCTCGCGCATCTTGCGCACCTGCTTGTCCTCGAGTTTTGCGCGCAGGCGGCGGAAACTGTCATTGAGGATGCTGTCCCAGACGAGCTTTTCACGCTCGTAGCACGCCATGATCTCCGACGGCGGCATCGCCATCTCGTCCTTGATGCAGGGCTCGGATACGACGCCGATGCAATTTTCCCACGCCCAGTGCCGGCCGGTCTTGGCCTTGATGCATTGCTGGATCGCTGCGGCGTCGCGAGGATCGGGCTTGTCGTCCTCGGCCCTGGCCGGCGATGCGGCCAGAAGGCAAAGGACGACCGCTGCGACGCCGCTTCGCCTCACGGCGTATCCCACTTCGGCGCGTGCGGCGGATTCACCACGCGCATATTGGTCGCGTTGAGCTTCTTGAGCTCCGCCATCTCCGCATCCGAAAGCTTGAAGTCGAATACCTCGATGTTCTGCTTAAGATGGTCGGGGGTTGCGGTGCGCGGGATGGAGCAGACGCCCATTTGCACCAGATAGCGGAGCGATACCTGCGCGGCACTCTTGCCGTGCGCCTTGCCGATGCGCTCGAGCGCGTCGGCGCCGGGTACCTTCCCGCGCGCGATCGGGCAATAGGCAACCACCGCCATGCCATGCCTCTTGCAGGCAGCTAGCACCTTGTCCTGATTGATGAAGGGATGCATCTCGATCTGGTTGCAGACGAGCGGCTCCGACGTCACCGCCCAGGCCTCATCCAGCATGGTCGTGGTGAAATTCGCGACACCGATATGTTTGGTCTTGCCTTCCTTCTTCGCCTTGCAGAGCGCGCCGACAGACAGCTTGAAGGGGACGTCGGGGTTGTTCCAGTGGATCAGCAGGAGATCGACGTAAGGCAGCTTGAGGTTGGCGAGGCTCTGCTCGAGCACCTTGGCAAAGGCATCGGGCATCAGATCGCCCTGCCGGACCTTGGTGCAAATGAAGACGTCCTCACGCTTGATCCCGGACTGGCGCAGGCCTTCGCCATTTTCCGTCTCGTTGCCGTAGAACGCCGCGGTGTCGAGATGGCGATAGCCGATTTGCAGTGCCGTTTTGACCGCCTGGACACAGACGTCTTCTTTTAAGGTCATGGTGCCAAGTCCGATGGTGGGAATGCGGGCTCCATGAGCTTCAACCACTTGCATCACAATCTCCTTGCAACAGCGTTGGGTAAGAGGTCGGCGGAAGGGCGTGAAGAATGCCCCGCCGCCACAGTGCTGCCAACCGGGGTCGCCCTCGACCGTTCCGGCCACGGCAAAGCACGTGCGTCGAAAGATCACGCAGATCTTCTAAGAGCACAGGATTGAGCAATACTTTGAACCGCAAGCTTTTCGCCGTCGCTCTTACATTGGAATAATTCGAGAGTAGAAGAAAGCTATTGCATGATTGACGTTTAATGCTTTTGTGAGGGTCCCGATTTACAAAGAGGGTTGAATGCGCAGGGCACTTATTCTTATTGGCGTGGCCGCATTTCTAGCGATTGGCGCTACAATGACGCGGGCCGATGATTATGTGTTGACCATCAAAGATCACCGTTTCACCCCGACCGAGATCAAAATCCCGGCCAACAAAAGGGTGCAGATTACGGTCGTCAACGACGACCCGACGCCGGAAGAGTTTGAAAGCCACGAGATGAAAGTCGAGAAAGTGATCCCTGGTAAATCGAAAGGCGTGGTGCGGGTCGGCCCGCTCAAGCCGGGTCGCTATCCGTTCTTCGGCGAATTTCACGAAGCCACGGCAAAGGGCACGCTTATCGCGGAATAAATCATGCTCGGTGCACTCCTCATCGTTTTTCGTGAAGTTCTCGAAGCCGGGCTGATTGTCGGCATCGTAATGGCCGCAACGCGCGGCGTTCCCGGCCGCGGCCGCTGGATCACGATCGGCATCGCAGGTGGCGTGCTTGGCGCCGGAGTCGTCGCCATGTTTGCCGGCGTCATTTCAGACGCGTTCCAGGGTTCCGGTCAGGAGCTATTCAACGCCAGCGTGCTCGGCATCGCGGTCGTCATGTTGATGTGGCACAATGCCTGGATGGCGCGCCACGGCCGCGAAATCGCCGACGAAATGCGGCGCGTGGGCACGGCGGTGAGCGAAGGCACCAGGCCGCTGACAGCGCTGGCTGTCGTCATCGGCCTGGCTGTGCTGCGCGAAGGGTCCGAAGTCGTCCTGTTCCTGTATGGCATCATGGCCCAGGGAACCTCCGGCGCTGCCCTTCTTACCGGCGGCGTGCTCGGCATCGCGGCAGGCGCCGCTTTCACGGCCCTGACCTATTTTGGCCTGCTGGCAATTCCGAACCGCCACATCTTTTCGGTCACGACTTGGCTGATCGCGCTGCTTGCGGCGGGCATGGCCGCCCAGTCCGTGCAGTTCCTCAACAGCGCCGGGCTTGTGGTGGCGCTCGACCAGACCGTCTGGGACACGTCGTGGCTTCTGTCGGAAGGAAGCATCGTCGGCCGCCTGCTGCATATCCTGATTGGTTACACCGAACGGCCGACAGAGATGCAGCTTCTCGTCTACGTCGCAATCCTCGTCGCGATGTACGTGTTGATGCGAATTGCGCGCCCGTCGCCCCCGGCGCCAATGCCTGCTGCCGCGGAATAAACGTCAGCGACGCTTGCCCAAGGTGGCAAAGGCGACGTCCGGCGCCTGATCGATCAACTTGAGCAAGGCGCGTGCCGGTCCGCGCGGCTGGCGTTTGCCCTGCTCCCAGTTGCGGACGGTCTCGATCGGCACCTCGATCTTTTCCGCGAAAGCAGCCTGCGTCAGACCGCAGCGCGCACGCACCTGGCGCACGAAATGGGCCGGGTTGCTGTGATCGACCGTTCTTTCGCTGCCGTCGGGCAGGATTTCGACGATCCGTCCGTCTGCCTTCAGCCGCACCCGCATCATGGCCGCGACCCCTCCACTGATGGTGTCGGCCAATGCACTAGCTGATTCGGGACGGTGAAAAGTTAATGCCGGCGCTCAGCGCGTCTTCTCGAAGATCTCACGCCCTATCAGCATGCGGCGGATCTCGGACGTTCCCGCCCCGATCTCGTAGAGCTTTGCATCGCGCAACAGGCGGCCGGTCGGAAAGTCGTTGATATATCCATTGCCGCCCAGGCACTGGATCGCCTCCAGTGCCATCCAGGTCGCGCGCTCGGCGGCATAGAGAATGGCGCCCGCGGCATCCTCACGCGTCGTGCGGCCCTCATCGCAGGCGCGCGCGACCGTGTACACGTAGGCCTTGGCGGCATTCATCGTGACATACATGTCGGCGAGCTTCGCCTGCACCAACTGGAACCGTCCGATCGCCTGGCCGAATTGGTGGCGCTCGTGCACATAAGGAATCACGACGTCCAGGCAGGCCTGCATGATCCCGAGTGGACCGGCTGCAAGGACGACGCGTTCGTAGTCGAGACCTGACATCAGGACATTGACGCCGTTGCCGACCGCGCCCAGCACGTTTTCCTCCGGAACCTCGCAGTCCGTGAACACCAGCTCGCTGGTGTCGGAGCCGCGCATGCCGAGCTTGTCGAGCTTCTGCGCGGGCGCGAAACCCTTGAAACCATTTTCAACGATGAATGCGGTGATGCCGCGCGCGCCGGCCGTGCGGTCGGTCTTGGCATAGATCACCATTGTGTCCGCTACCGGCCCGTTGGTGATCCACATCTTGGAGCCGTTGAGCACGTATCGGTCGCCTTTCTTGTCGGCGCGCGTGCGCATCGATACGACGTCGGAGCCCGCCCCCGGCTCGGACATGGCCAAAGCGCCGACATGCTCGCCCGATATCAGTTTCGGCAGGTATTTGCGCTTTTGCTGCTCACTGCCGTTGCGCCGGAGCTGGTTCACGCAAAGATTGGAATGGGCGCCGTATGACAGCCCGACGGCAGCGCTGGCGCGCGAGACTTCCTCCATCGCCACGCAATGCTCGAGATAGCCGAGGCCGGAGCCTCCATAGTCTTCTTCGACTGTTATGCCGTGAAGGCCGAGCGCCCCCATCTCCGGCCACAGGTCACGGGGAAAAACATTGTCGCGGTCGATGGCGTCGGCGCGTGGCGCGATACGGTCCTGCGCGAAGCCGTTCACGGTCTTCCTCAGCATGTCGACGTCGGGGCCAAGCCCGAAATCGAAGCCCGCCCATGCGTTGGGAATCATGCGCCGCCTCCGCTCGCGCGCCAAACTGGCGCCGTTGGCGACTTTATAAGCTGTTCGTCACGCTGTCAGCGCCTCGCCCGACGCCGGCCGGGGCATGCCGTCCTGCCGGGCCTTTTCCAGCAGCACATCGATCGCGCTCGCCGGCGCAGGCTTGGCAAAGAGGAAGCCCTGCATCTCGTCGCAGCCGGCAAGCCGCAGCAGAACGCGTTGGTGCTCGGTCTCGACGCCCTCGACAAGCACTGACAGACCAAGCGCGCGGCCAAGCGCCACCATCGCCTGGATGAT
>DASSSM010000492.1:0-3383 GCA_035708425.1 Pseudolabrys sp. | reverse complement strand
CCACCAGCGCCACCTTGCGGAAACTCGAGCCCGTCTTCGAAAATAAAGTCTCGAAAACCTGCTTCATTGTCTTATAGATCGGCCGTACGATCGGCAGGCGATCGAGCACGCCCTCGCCCCAGCCAACCAGCGTGCGCCCGACCAGGTTTGCGGTGAGGAATCCAAGCAACGTCAGCGCAACAATCGCAATAATCAGTCCCGTTCCCGGAATCGGCCATGGCAGATAGCTCTCCGGCCGGTACGCCGGTGGAATAATCGGCGTCACGAAGCCGTCGACCCAGGTAATGAGCGACCAGATCAGCCAGACCGTTATGGCCAGCGGACCTGCGACCACGAGGCCGGTCAGGAAATAATTGCGCAGCCGGCCCGCAACACTCGTGTGCGGGGGCGCAGCCTTTGGAGCGTCCACGGTCAATGGATCGCCGGGAGTACTTGCAGGATCGGACATGACGCCAGTTTATTCCACCGTAACCGATTTCGCGAGGTTCCGCGGCTGGTCCACATCGGTCCCGATGGCGGCTGCCGTGTGATACGCGATCAATTGTACCGGAATTGCATAGACCAACGGCGTCACGGTCGTGCTCATGTCCGGCAACGTGATGGTTTCGACCGATGTTATTGCCGCATCTTTCGCGCCGCGTGCGTCGGTCACCAGGATGATCTTGCCGCCGCGTGCAGCGACCTCCTGCATGTTGGATACGGTTTTCTCGAACACGTTGTCATGGGGCGCAATCACGATGACCGGCATCTTCTCGTCGATCAAAGCAATCGGCCCGTGTTTGAGCTCGCCCGCAGCATAGCCCTCGGCGTGAATGTAGGAAATTTCCTTGAGCTTGAGCGCACCCTCGAGCGCGATCGGGAAACTGGTCCCGCGGCCGAGATAAAGCACGTCGCGCGCCTTGGCGAGGTTCTGCGCGAGTCTCTCGATCTGCGGCTCCAACGCCAGCGCCGCCGCCATCAGGCGCGGCGTCTCGACGAGCGCATGTACCAGTTTCTGCTCGTCGGCTGCCGACAGCACGCCGCGCGCGCGTCCGGCCGCGATGGCAAGGCAGGCGAGCACGCTGAGCTGGCAGGTGAAGGCCTTGGTTGACGCGACACCGATCTCCGGTCCTGCCAGCGTCGGCATGACGACATCACTCTCGCGCGCGATCGTCGAAGTCGAAACGTTGACCACCGAAAGAATGTGCTGCTTGTTCTCTTTCGCATAACGCAGCGTTGCCAATGTGTCGGCGGTCTCGCCGGATTGCGAGATGAAGATGGCAAGATCGCCCGGCTCGAGCGGCGCACCGCGATAGCGGAATTCCGAGGCGATATCGATCTCGATCGGCAGCTTCGCAAATCGCTCGAACCAGTATTTCGCCACCAGTCCAGCGTAGAACGCTGTGCCGCAGGCTGAGATCGAGACTCGCTTCAGTTTCCTCCAGTCGAATGGCAGCACTATCGGCAGGGCGACCCGCTCGTTGATCATGTCGATGTAATGCGCGAGCGTGTGACCGACCACTTCCGGCTGCTCGTGGATCTCCTTCGCCATGAAGTGCTTGTGGTTGCCTTTGTCGACCAGCTGCGCCGAAGCCGTGGACTTGAGAACCGCACGCTCGACCTTGTGGTCCTGTTCGTCGCGAATCTGCACGCCCTTGCGCGTGAGTACCGCCCAGTCGCCGTCTTCTAGATAGCTGATCGTGTCCGTGAACGGGGCAAGCGCGATCGCGTCGGAGCCGAGATACATCTCGCCATTGCCGTAACCGACGGCGAGCGGAGACCCCTTCCGTGCGCCGATCAGCAGATCCTCTTTGCCGGTAAAGATAAACGCGAGCGCAAAAGCCCCGCGCAGCTGCTTGAGCGAGGCCGCAACGGCGTCTTCCGGCGACTTGCCGCTTTTCATCTCCTGCGTGACGAGATGCGCCACCGCCTCGGTGTCGGTGTCGCTGGCGAATTTGCTGCCGTCTTTGGTCAGTTTTTCACGCAGCTCGCGAAAATTCTCGATGATGCCGTTGTGGACCACGGCCACCAGATCCGTTGCGTGCGGGTGGGCATTGTCTTCGGTTGGCCGGCCGTGCGTTGCCCAACGCGTGTGACCGATACCGATCGTGCCGCCGAGCGGCTCGCGTTCGAGACGGTCCTCGAGAGCGCGGAGCTTTCCTTGCGCGCGTCTGCGGCCGAGCACGCCTTTCTCCAGCGTGGCGACGCCCGACGAGTCGTAGCCGCGGTACTCGAGGCGCTTGAGCGCGTCGACCAGCTGGCCCGCAACCGGGCTCTTCCCGAGAATTCCGACGATTCCGCACATCCGCCCGGATGGCTCCCTTTGCCCACTCGCTTATGACTTAGCCGCTGCCGCCAAGCCCGAGGAAATCACAACGCATTTCGCCGTGTGACATCGTCCTTCGGCTAGAGATGTCCGTTGCTTCAGGACTTTTTCGGCTTCTTTCGTGTCAGGTTCTTGCTCAAGGCTTTCACCTGCCGCAAGCGCTTTGCCCAGCCTTCCTTAACCGTCTGCTTGGCGCGCGCGATCGCGAGCGCGCCGGCTGGAACATCTTTGGTCACGACCGTTCCGGTGCCGATATAGGCGCCGTCACCGACTTTGACCGGCGCAACGAGCGCGGTGTTTGATCCGATGAACGCGCCTTTGCCGATGTCGGTCCGATGCTTTGCCACGCCGTCATAGTTGCAGGTGATGGTGCCAGCTCCGACATTCGCCCCCTCGCCCACCCGCGCATCGCCGATATAGGCCAGGTGATTGGCTTTCGCACCCGCCTCGATTTTGGCTTCCTTGACCTCGACGAAATTTCCGATGTGCACGTCCTTGCCAAGGTCGGCGCCCGGTCGCAGCCGCGCAAATGGCCCGACGCGCGCTCCCTTGCCGACGCGCGCTCCTTCAAGATGTGAAAATGACCGGATGATGGCGCCGTCCTCGACCGCGACGCCCGGCCCGAACACGACGTTCGGCTCGACGGTGACGTCCTTGCCGAATTTCGTGTCCGCTGACAGAAACACCGTTTCGGGCGCGACCATGGTCACGCCTGCTTCCATCGCGGCAGCGCGCAGCCTCTGCTGCAATACCGCTTCAGTCTCGGCGAGCTGCGTCTTCGTGTTGATTCCGCGCACGTCGTCCTCCGAGGTTTCGATCGCCCTTGCCTTCAGACCCATATCTCGGGCAATGGCAACGGCGTCGGTGAGATAATATTCGCCTTTCGCATTTTTATTGCCGATACGGCTCAGGATGCCGAGCGCGTGATTGCCGGCAATTGCCACCAGCCCGCCATTGCAGAAACCGATCTTGCGCTCCTCCGGCGAGGCATCGCGCTCCTCGCGGATCGCGGCAAGCTCGTTTCCTTGCAGCAAAAGCCGGCCATAGCCCTTGGCATCCGCCGGCCTGAATCCGAGCA
>DASSSM010000491.1:0-7231 GCA_035708425.1 Pseudolabrys sp. | reverse complement strand
CGCCCGGGCCATTGGTCATCAACACGACCTTGTCGGCGAGATAGATCGCCTCGTCCACGTCATGCGTGATCATGAAGACCGTCTGCCCCGTTTCCTGACAGATGCGACGGACTTCATCCTGCAAAGTGCCGCGCGTGAGGGCGTCGAGTGCCGAAAATGGCTCATCCATCAACATGATCTTCGGCTCGATCGACAGCGCACGGGCAATGCCGACCCGCTGTTTCATGCCGCCGGATAGCTCGGCCGGCCGCTTGTGCTCGGCCCCCGTAAGACCAACCAGATCAATGAATTTTTGTGCGTGTGCGGTTACCTGCGCTGTTGGCCAATCACGCCATTTCGACGATACAGCATAGGCGACGTTGCCCAGCACTGTGCGCCACGGCAGCAGTGCATGGCTCTGGAAGATCACTGCGCGGTCGAGGCTTGGGCCTTCGATTGCCTGGCCATCCACGATCACCGCGCCGCTCGAGGGCACGTCGAGCCCCGCCAGTATGTTGAGCACCGTGGTCTTGCCGCAGCCGGAATGACCGATCACACATACAAATTCGCCGCGTTTCATCGACAGCCACAGATTATCGAACACGATCGTCATACTGCCGCCATGCGCCGGAAAACGTCGAGCAATCCCTTCGATGGAAATGAAATGTTCCGACACGCCTCACTCCGGAAAAGTGACCAGCCGCGTGAGCCGGGCCAGAATGAGGTCAAGCAGCATGCCAACAATGCCGATCACAAGGATCGCGGTGATGACATTGGTGATCGACAGGTTGTTCCACTCATTCCAGACAAAATATCCGATACCGGTGCCGCCGACGAGCATCTCTGCGGCGACGATCACCAGCCAGGCGATGCCGATGGAAATGCGCATGCCGGTCAGGATCGTCGGCGCGGCAGCTGGCAGAATGATAGTGAAGGCGCGGCGGAAGGTACCGACTTCCAGAGTCTTCGCCACGTTGAGCCATTCGCGCCGTACCGCCGCAACCCCGAACGCGGTGTTGATCATGGTCGGCCACAACGAGCAGATGAAGATCACAAAAATAGCTGACAGACTGGAATCCTTGATGGTGTAGAGGGCGAGCGGCATCCACGCGAGTGGAGAAATTGGTTTGAGGACCTGAATGAAGGGATCGAGCGCCTTGTTCATCAACGGCGACATGCCGATCAGGAAACCGATCGGCACTGCCACCGCAACAGCGAGCATATAGCCGATCGCCACGCGCGCGATCGAGAATGCAAGCTGAATGCCGACGCCCTTGTCGTTCGGGCCATTGTCGTAGAACGGCTGGCGCAAGTGCTCCCACAGTTTCTCTCCGACATCGAGAGGACCGGGCATCGCCGATTTGCCCTGGGTTGCGGTCGCCCCCATGAGTTTGGCGTAGTCCGGGTCCATGCGTTGGGTGGCGCCCGACCCGCGAGTTGCGAGGTGCCACGCAACGAGGAAGCCGAACAGCAGCGCGAGTGAGACGACGGCCGCGCGCCCGGTAAGCGATGCCGCCTTCATTCAGACCGCCTTCTTGATCTTGAAGCTCTGGATATACTCTTCGGGCTTGCCTGGATCGAAAGTCTTACCCATGACCACGAAGCTCTTCGAGGTCGCAGATGGCGGCGTCAGCCCGACTTCCTTCATCAACTTGGCAGTGTCGGTCGCGAGATAGACTTCTTGCGCCACTTTGACGTAGTCGACATCGCCTTTGACCTGACCCCAGCGCTTCATTTGCGTCATGATCCAGACCGCAAAGGATTGCCACGGGAAGGGGTCGAAATCGATGCGATCGGGTACTTTCTTTACGTTGCCCAGACCGTCAGCGAAGGTGCCGGTGAGCACCTGTTCTACGACCGTCACCGGCTGGTTGAGGTAGTTGGCCGGCGCGATCGCTTCCGCGATCTGCTTGCGGTTCTCGGGCTTGTGCGCATAGGCGGTGGCGTCGATGATCGCCTTGAGCAGTGCGGCGTAAGTGTTCGGCGTCTCGGTGACAAATTCCTTTGATGCCGCGAAGGCGCAGCACGGGTGCCGATCCCAGATATCCTTCGAGAGCGTGTGAATGAAGCCGACGCCGTCATAGACCGCGCGCTGGTTGACGGGATCCGGCGCCAGGAACCCGTCGATATTGTCGGCGCGCATGTTGGCCACCATTTCCGGCGGCGGCACCGCACGGATCTGGATGTCCTGGTCGGGATCGATGCCGTGTTCCGCGACGTAGTAGCGCAGCAAATAATTGTGCATCGAGTAGTCGAACGGAACGGCGAACTTCATGCCCTTCCAGTCCTTTGGATCGCGTTTGTCCTTGTGCTTGATGGCGAGCGTGATGGCCTGACCGTTGATATTTTCCACCGCCGGCATCGTGTACGGGATCGGCTTGGAGCCGACGCCCATTGTGATCGCGAGTGGCATTGGGGAAAGCATGTGCGCGGCGTCGTACTCTTTATTGAGGGTCTTGTCCCGGATCACCGCCCAGCCTGCCGTCTTGATGACGTCAACATTGAGCCCATGCTTTTCATAGAAACCCATCGGTTTCGCCATGATGATCGGTGTTGCGCAGGTAATCGGGATGAAGCCGACTTTGAGATCCTTTTTCTCGATAGGACCGCCGCTCGCGAATACATCCGTCGCGGTCTTCAGCGGGAAGAATTGCGACAGCGCCGCGAGGGCGGTCGAGGCGCCAAGGGAATGCAGGAGCGCACGGCGACTGACGTCCTGGGGAAAGAGCGCACGCATGACCGCCGAAGCGATGACATTTTCGTAACGCTTCTCTTCGCTCTCGGCCGGTATGCATTGCAGCTGCGTCGGGTCGCGGTCGTGTTCGCCCTGGCTCATATGGCGGCCGCAAGAGCACCCGCTGGTGTTCAAGGAAAGCGATGGATCAAAAGAATTATCGAATGTAGACATGGCGCCACCCCTGTTTCGCCGGTACGGGCCGGCGATTTGCCGCCTGAATTGCAAGCCACGTGCCAGAGGCAATGCTGATTTATGCGGCACATTTCGCCCAGAATGGCCGAGATTCCGGGCGCCGGCGCGAGGCGAAAAGTTCAGCTGCCCGAAACTTGAGCAGCCGCCTTAAAGTTCGGCATGCTTGGCAAAAGACGCGGCGCATAAGACGGGACAGTCATGACAGCTGAGGTGTTTGTTGGAAAAGAGAATGGAGCGCGCCTGAGCCCGCATCCGTTGCGCGCAGCCATTCTCGGCGAGGTCCACGCGCGGCCCTTCACTCCGATCGACACGCCACGCCGTATCCTGCATTTTGCCTTTGACACCACCGGCGATGCCGCCAAACGCGACCGTGCAGCGCTCGCTGATTTCTGCGCCAGCCGCGATCTCGAGCCGCTGAAGCCTTCAGCCAAGCAGCATCGCGTGGTTTTTGGCGGCATTTTGCTGCGCTGGGAGCAGCATTCGGAATTCACCACTTACACTTGGGAACTGCCGTCGCCGGATGTGACCCCATTCCATCCCGACGCAGCGTCGTTGGCCGCGCCCATGACCAGCCTGCCACAACCGGGGCCGGTGCTGGTGGCGCTGGATCTGCACCTTCTGGCAGAGAAAAAGAAAAAACTGCCGATCACAAAGCTGTTCGATCGCGCCAGCCTGGCGGTCGCCGAAAATTCCGACGGTCTTGCCTTGTTCGCGACCGACTTCCAGACCGATGCGGCGGGCTTTGTGCGCGTTCTCGTGCTCAACCGCGGGCTGGGCAGCGAACGCGCCGGGGCCGTGGTCCAGCGCATCATTGAACTGGAGACCTACAGAACGTTGGCGCTGCTTGGCCTTCCGGAAGCGCAGCGCTTGCTGCCTTCGATCAACCGGATCGAAAAGCGACTCGGCGAGGTGACCGAGGAAATGCGCAGCACCGACAAGCTCATCGATAACCACCGTCTGCTCGACGAATTGACTGCGCTCGCCTCCGAACTCGAGGCTGGCGCGACCGCCAGCCTGTTCCGTTTCGGCGCAAGCCGCGCCTACAACGAGATTGTCCATTTGCGGCTGCAAACGATCGGCGAGCGCAAGGTCGAGGGCCTGCCGACGTGGTCTTCGTTCCTGGCGCGGCGCATGGCACCGGCAATGCGCACCTGCATCACCACCGAGGAACGGCAGGCGAATTTGTCCGAGAAGCTCGCGCGCGCCGCCAATCTGCTGCGCACCCGGGTCGATGTGGAGCTGGAGCGTCAGAACCGCGACCTGTTGCGCTCGATGAATGAGCGCACGCGTCTGCAGCTCAGGTTGCAGGCGACGGTTGAAGGTCTCTCGGTCGCGGCGATCAGCTACTACGTCGTCGGGCTGTTCGTGTATGTCGTTAAAGGCGCACACGACGAAGGCATGCCGGTCAACGTTTCGTTCGCTACAGCGTTGTTCGTGCCGGCCGCCGTTCTCGCCATCTGGTGGGTCGTGCGACGCGTCAGGCGGAAACATATCGCCGGGGCGGAATAAAGTTGCGCCAGCCGCCAAAAATTCGTCGGCCTTGGTCTTTCATCCGATCTGAGCAGGATATATTTTCCCGCTCATGTCGGATGCCGCACACGCATTGACGCAGCAATTTCTTGCCTGGGTGGCGGAGGCGCCGCGCAGCTATGCCGAAGCCGATGCATGGCGCCGGAGTTGCCCGCATCTGTCGATCTGGGAAGACGCCATCTCCGACGGACTGGTCCAGTTCGAGAACGGCAGCAGCATGAAGGAATCGCGGATCGTGCTGACTGCGCACGGACGCAGGCATCTCGGCGGCGGCTGAACGGCCTCTAGGCGTGGGGTTTGTTGACCCCCGCGACACTCTCTCCCTTGCGGCTTGACCTCCTCTGATCGTTGGAGGACACTAGAACAAACCAAGAACATAAAAGCTCGACGGGCCAGCGCGCTGGTCCGAATGTATCCGCGTCTTCAAAGGTTTAGAGATGATCGACCAACTCCGCCAACGCCTGCAGGCCTTGCAAAAGGCGCCGGGGATCGAGGGCCGCCCCAACGCGCTGCCCTTCGGCATTCCTGCCATCGATACGATGCTCGGCGGAGGCCTCGCCGGCGGCGCGCTCCATGAAATCGCGGCAACTGGCGAGGCGCATCTTCCCGCAGCGACCGGGTTTGCTCTGGCAGCGGCGAAGCGTGCTGCTCCCTCGCCTCGTTTATTCTGGGTCTCAGAGGATATGGCGTTCGCCGAAAGCGGCGTGCCGCACGGCGCCGGCCTCGATGCCTTTGGCCTCGCTCCGGAGCAGCTGGTGATGGTGTCCACCACGCATCGCCGCGACTTACTGTGGGCGATGGAAGGAGCGTTGCGCTGCGGCGCGACCACCGCGGTGATCGGCGAAATGCGCGCCGGCGCAATCGACGGCGTTGCAATACGACGGCTCTCACTCGCGGCAGCGGAAAGCGGCACGCTGGCTTTGCTGCTGCGGATAGAACCTCCAGGCGACGCTTCGATCGCAGCCACGCGCTGGGTCGTCGGTGCAGCACCTTCGATCATTCCCGGCACACCGCGCGTTGCCGCGCAGCTTGTCCGCAACCGCCGCGGCCCGACCGGAACGTGGATTCTCGAATGGAGTGACAACGATGGGCAATTCATCCTCGCAACGCATGCTCAGCCTTTGGCTGCGCCGACTCTCGACCGACCGCATCGTCAGGTCGCGTAAGCATGAAACATCCGTGCCGCTGGTCGTCACCGGCAAACGCGGCAATGTCGAAGTTCTTACGGCCGTGGATGACGTGGCAGGACGGCTCGGCCTCACTTCCGGTCTCGCTCTGGCGCAGGCGCGCGCCATGCATCCCGGCATCGTCGTCATCGTCGAAAACGTCGCCGCCGATGCAGCTCTGCTCGATTCCATTGCCGACTGGTGCCTCCGTTACACGCCGCTGGTTGCCTGCGACAGGCCCGATGGCCTGTTGCTCGACATCAGCGGCTGCGCGCATCTTTACGGCGGCGAGCGCGAACTGATCGCCGATCTCAGTGGCCGCCTGGAAAAATCCGGCTTCGCCTATTCGCTCGCCATTGCCGGCACCATCGGTGCTGCCTGGGCTGTCGCACGGTACGGCGAGCCTGCAAGCTATGCCTGCGGCGAGGAACGCAGCGTTCTCGCGCCATTGCCGCTCTCCGCGCTGCGGCTGCCGCCGGTGACGGTCGCGAGTCTCGCCCGCGTGGGCTTGAAGCGCATCGGCGATATCGTCGATCTGCCACGCGCGCCGCTGACCGCGCGCTTCGGGCCTGACGTGCTGCGGCAGCTCGATCGTGCCCTTGGCCACGACCATGAACCGCTGACGCCGCGCCTGCCGGTCGCACCTTATGTCGCCGAGCAGCGTTTTCCCGAACCGATTGGCCGTGAGGAGGACGTGCTCGCGATCACCGTGCGGCTGGCGCGCCGGCTGCAATCCGCGCTGGAGCGCGGCGGTGACGGCGTGCGCCGCATTGAATTGAGCCTGTTTCGCACCGACGGCGTGGTGCGCCGCATCGCCGCCGGCACCTCGCGGCCGTTGCGTGATCCGGAGGAAATCCGGGCGCTGTTCGTCGAGCGGCTCGCCGCGCTAGCCGACGCGCTCGATCCCGGTTTTGGCTTCGATATGGCGCGGCTGTCGGTGCTCGTCGCCGAGCCCTGCCCGCCCGAACAGATCGGCATCGCCGGCGGGGAAGATGCGGCCGAACTCTGCCGGTTGATCGACCGGCTGAGCGCACGGCTGGGTCCGCGCCGTGTGCGCCGTTTGGTCGCGCAGGACAGCCATATTCCGGAACTGGCCGAGACCGCTTTACCGGCACAGGCCATCAATGGCGATACCGGCTGGAATGCGTTCCGCCGTTACCGCAACGAGGTTGACCTGCCGCCGCGCCCGCTGCGGCTGCTGGCACGGCCGGAGCCGATCGAAGCGGTAGCGGAGGTGCCGGACGGCCCACCGTTGCGCTTCCGGTGGCGGCGCGCGTTGCACGAGGTGGTTGCCGCCGAAGGGCCGGAACGTATCGAAGGCGCCTGGTGGAGCGAGCACGGCGGGCCTGCGCGCGATTACTTCCGCGTCGAGGACAAAAGCGGCCTTCGATTCTGGCTCTTCCGCGCCGGGCTCTACCGCGACCTCGCGCACGGCGCCGGTGCGCCGGCGTGGTTCCTGCATGGGACGTTTGCCTGAGGCTGAAGCGTAATGCGTTATCTCGAATTTGCCGCCGCCTCGAACTTCTCCTTCCTGCGCGGAGCCTCGCATCCGGAAGAATTGATGGTGCAGGCCGCCAGTATCGGCCTTGCCGGGCTTGGCTTGTGCGACCGCAATTCGGTCGCCGGG
>DASSSM010000490.1:0-11205 GCA_035708425.1 Pseudolabrys sp. | reverse complement strand
TGATCTGGGCCGCGCTCGTCGTCCAAACCACGCGCAACCTTATTTTTACTCCGCGACATTGGAAGAGCCGCTTTCTTTGGGTCGCGCCGCAAAAAGCCATGTCTGCTTTACCCCCGAAAGCGGACATGTGCAGCGCAACCGGTGATGTCGGCTAAGGGCCAGAAGCGGACATCTTCGAAAGTAGTTCTCACGCGGTGCAAAAATAGCTGACTGTCCGAATCCGGCGCTCAGTCACGTTGCGGACCTGATTACGCGCCATCGTGGGAAAATCATCACCCAGGAAAAGCTGCCATATGACCGGAGACGTGCCGGTTTTTGCCATTTGTGCCGTCATTTTTTCGAAAAAACTCTGGCTCTCTTGGGTCGAGTCTTGGACGTCCAGCAGTTTAAATCCTGCGCTGGTCAGAAGAGATTTCATTTCGTCGGGCGTCGCGAGGTGGCTGATTGATGGCTCGCGCGCCCAAGGCACCGGATAAAGGACTTCACCACCTTCGCCTTGCAGCACGTCATACACCGCGAAAACCCCACCGGGCTTTAGAACCCTGCGAGCTTCCAAATACATCTTGTCTTTGGCGGCAATATTCATTGCCACATGGATTGTCATCGCCGCATCGAAGGTCTGGTTTTCGAAGGGCAGGTTTGTGGCATCCCCTTGCTTGAATGACACGCGGCCCCCGAGCCCGACCCAATCGGACATTGCAGTTGCCGCGTCGCAGAACGCCTGAGTCAAATCTATGCCGGTGACTCGGCAGCCATATGTCTCAGCCAGCGTTCGGGCTGGGCCGCCCAAACCACTCCCGATGTCAAGAACGTGCGAGTGGGAGCTCAAATTCATTTTCTCGCCCAACTCCAGTGTCGCCTTCCGGCCCCGAATATGAAACTCATCGACTGTGGCGAGATCGGCAGTCGTCAGGTTGTTGAGGTCTTTGCCGACGCTCCGCAGCTTGTCCGCGATGGCATCGGCCAGTTTGAGGTTTTCGCTATAATGGCTTGCTACACGGTCTGCCATCGTCCACACTTCTAAGGTCGTACGATACATCCTCGAATTGCGACAATCGAGACCCGCAATGTCTGCTTGGGTCATAAGCGGGCATTGGCAGGCGCCGGATGGCGGCGGCTGCATGATGCCGCCGAGCTTAGTCGCCTGATGCTTCGTCTCTTGATATTCCGCCGATCGGCAAAAGCATCCCGATCAACATTGCCAGCGCGACTCCCAGCACCAGGATCATGATCTCTAGCGAACCGTCGCCGTCGTCGGGCGAGATACCAAAATATCTTTCAATGAAGTTCATGGCCCCCGCATCACCTTGGTCGGCATTTCCAGAAGGGAAAAGTCGTAGCCCTCGCAGCTTACGTTCGGGTTCGTGGGGACGAACATGCCGAGCGGATTGTCCTTGAATAACCAGGCATGCAGATCGTAGTGCACATACTGCTTGGGAATGAGCGGTTCATGCCCCTCCATTGGGCCATCGAAAGGCTTGCCGAAGAGAGCCGGCCGTTTCTTGGTTTTTGCCGTGAATGGCACAAGCCACTCAACCGCCACCAACCGCAACTCTTTACCCACGGGTTCGTAGATCAGAATGTTTGGTTTCATCGGATCAGGCGCGCCCCGGATCGTAACATTGACGAAGTGCACGCCCATGGCCCCCTTGGGGTAGTGCATGTGGCCGGCCATTTTCTCGCCGGAGTAATGCACGCAGCCGACCGTTGACAGGTAGAGATCACGCACAGCGACCTTGTAGTCTTTGTATTTCTCCATCGCCTTGCGCAACGCATCGATCTGAGCCTTGTGAGGCTCTTCTGCCGCGGTGGGTCTGAGGGTCGTACCGACAAACACAAGTCCCAGCGCCACGGCAAAGACAGAGTACGCGGATCTTGCAAATCTCATCGTGTCCCCCTGTTTATGACGAAGAATGAAACTTTTTTTCGCTATTTCCAGCAAGAAGGTGCGACGAAATGCTTCATACTTAGAGGTACGAGCCGGATAAACGAACAATGGGAGGTGTGACATGAAGCTTTATATGCATCCAGTATCGACCGCGAGCCGCCCGGTACGCCTGTTCATCGCTGAGAATGGCATCGAATGCGACGAGGAGATCGTCGATATTCTCAAAGGTGCTCATTACCAGGAGCCGTATGCCTCGCTCAATCCTAACCGGCTGGTGCCGATGCTGGAGGACGGTGATTTTCGCCTCACGGAAAGCTCGGCCATCCTGAAGTACCTCGCGGACAAGTACGGGCTGCCATCCTACCCGAAGGACTTGAAGAAACGTGCCAAGGTCAACGAGGTGATGGACTGGCTTAACACGCAATTCTATCGCGACTTCGGTTATGGGCTGATCTATCCGCAGCTCTTCCCGCACCACAAGCGCCGAAGCGAAGAGGCGCACGCTGGCGCCATCGCCTGGGGTCAGCAAGGCGCGAAGAACTGGCTGCAGATACTCAACGACCATTGGATCGGGCCGAAAAACGAGTATGTCTGCGGTAACGAACTCACGATTGCCGACTATTTCGGCGCCGCTGTCGTGTCAATCGGGGAGTTGGTCGGCTGCGACCTCGCTGCCTATCCGAATATCAAGCGCTGGCTTGGCAACATGAAAAAGTTGAAATCGTGGAATGAGATCAATGAAGTTTTCAATGGCTTTGTGGCCGCCAATAAGGGGAAGGAGCTTGTACGCGTATGAGCGTGCGCGTCATTGCTCGAGTGCCGGCTGCACGTATGTCCGCTTTTGGCCAATAGCGGACATCCTCAAATGTACTCAACCCGTCGGCACTCCAGCGGCGCGAAGAGCTGCTGCATCGGCTTCAACTTGCGCCGTATCGCGGCGACTGAACTGGGTCTTGAGCCACGCGGCAACCGTTAAATTCGGGCGGGCTGCCAAAAGCTGTTCGGCAGTTCGCCTGGCTTCCTCGGGTCTGCCGGTTTGCTGATAAGCGATCACGATATCGGTAAGGCCAAATCCGGGATTACGGGCGTGATACGCTTGAAACGCCTCAATCGCCTGTTCGGTTCGTCCCGACAGACGGTAAGCGTTTCCGAGAGTACCCAGATAAACTCCAGGATAGTTTGGATTGAGAGTCATCGCCTTCTCACTCAGCACGACCGCTTCTTCAGGATATCCCGATGCTGCAAGAACATGGCCGGCGAGTTCAGCTGTGTCAGCCGACCCGGGCGCCAGCTCGACTGCCTTTCTAGCAGCGGCAATGGCTTCATCGTGTTGCCGCTGAAACAGCAGGATTAGGCTTGAAGCGCTGTAGGCGTCGGCATTCCCGGGATCGATTTCAAGCGCTCTGGCGACGTAAGCCAGAGCTTTTTTGATCGCGGTCTCGCGGTCGTCCCACCATCCGAAGCGGGCATCAAAACTATGCAACAATCCCAAATCGGCATTAAGCGAGGCCGAGGCAGGGTCAAGCGCAATCGCCTTTTCCCAAAGAATCCGCGCCTGGCCCTGTGCTTCTTTGGTCACGGCCTGGCGGTGGTGCGACATCCCCTGAACCCAACAAGTCCACGCCTCGACATTTGTGGTGGTCGTATAGTGCAGGCGCGCATGTTCACCTTCCGTGAGTTTGACCTGCAACTCGGTAGCCAGCACGAGTGTAATTTCGTCCTGAATGGCGAAGATATCGTCCATGGCTCGGTCGTAACGCTCGGCCCAGAGGTGCGTGCCGTCTTGAGCGTCGATCAGTTGCGCCGTGATCCGAATGCGGTTGCCGCTCTTGCGAACACTGCCCTCAAGGACGTATCGCACGCCAAGTTGCTTTGCCGCCTCGCGGATATCAACCGAACGTCCCTTGTAAACGAAGGTGGAATTGCGTGCGATGACGCGCAGGCCCGCCAGCTTCGACAAGGTCGTGATGATGTCCTCGACCAAACCATCGCAGAAATAGTCCTGCTCGGGATCGCCGCTCATGTTCTGAAACGGCAGCACCGCGATGGAGGGCATGTCGGAAAGGGGCCGGAATGGCGTGATCACGCTTGACGTAACACTGGCTGCGGTGGTGATAGGCCGTATCCGGTAGACACGCACTGGCTCCGCGATATTCTTCAATTGCTGCTCGCCACCGTCCTCAAAAACGACGGCAAGCTTACCCCTTACCTGATCGTGCGCGCCGCGAGAAAGGCAGATGCCTCCAGGGTCGGCGATCCCTTCCAGTCGCGCAGCGATGTTGACGCCATCGCCGAAAATGTCGTCACCCTCAATGATAATGTCGCCAACATTGATACCGATACGCAATTCGATGCGCTTGTCTTGCGGTTCAGCAATATTGCACTCAGTCATTTCGCGTTGAATTTCGATGGCACAGGTAACCGCGTCAACGGCGCTGCTGAACTCCACCAGCATTCCGTCGCCCATCAGCTTGACGATCCGGCCCGAATGGGCGTCGATCTTCGGATCGATAAGTTCGTGTCGCAATGCCTTTAAACGCGCCAGTGTCCTGGCTTCGTTGATCCCCATAAGGCGCGAGTAGCCGACCACATCGGCTGACAGGATAGCTGCGAGTCGCCTTTGAAGGCGCTCTTTGGCCATGCAGATTGCTCCTCGGGAAAGCCTCGATCGAATACAATTTTATGTCTCACTAGCCGGAGTGTCTATCGAAGGCGCGATGTCCGCTTTACCCCCCATAGCGACCGAAAAAGCAGACCTGCCGCAAATGGTCATGTCCGCTTTACCCCCGAAAGCGGACAGATGCAGTGCAAAACGAAATGTCGGCTAAGGGCCGTTAGCGGACATATGCAGCGACGAACCGAAAGAAAAAAGCTAGGAGACACCCAAGGTCTTAAAATCGAACAAGCCGGATGTCGTCATTGAAAGAATTTATAATTCAGTCCGGCGCGAATAATTCCACCTTTGACATCAAAATCTTTACCGCCAAAGTAGCCAGTGGCATCTCCCACCGCGCCACCGACAGTCGAAATCGACCCGAGACTGTAATACAGCCCCTCGATCTTACCCGACCAATTACCGTAAAATGCCCACTCGAGGCCGCCGCCAGCGGTCCATCCTGTCTTTGTCATCGATACGGAAGACGGATACTGAACTGTCGGGAAGATCGTATTTTGGTCGACATCGACGCCCCCATACGCGAAACCGCCTGTCCCGTAAATCAGGAGTCGATCCCACGCCCAACCGACGCGGCCACGTACGGTCCCAAGCCAATTTAGTTTTTCGTGGGCGACGAAGCGACCAGGACCTTCACCAGTATTAAATATTATATCGACGGACCCTTTGATGTCCGCGCCTTGAATGTCAGCCTCGACGCCGAACACCCACTGATTGACCTGCCAATTATATCCAATCTGGCCACCGCCTATGAATCCGTCACCATCAATTTGTGCGCCGGCTATCGCATTCGATACGCAGCCAAATCCATTCACAACTCCGGTCGGATCAATGCAGAAAGTATTGCCACGATCTCGAACCCAACCCCACCCTGCGTTCAGCCCAGCGTAAATACCGGACCAGTTGTAGGAGGCCCCAAGAGGAGAAGCAGGTGCCTTAACAGGCAAGTCAGCGGCGGACACGAGTTGCGTCATCGCGAAGCTGGCTAATGTAGTGGCCACGGATAAAGAAAATCGACGCATGAACGCCCCCCAACGTTGCAGGCAATCTAGTTTCAAAAATATCTATAAGAAAGCTGGCTAGGTCGCGTACACACAAAGCATTACAGGTGTGGCAATCCGGCCACAGATGACCGGAATCAAAAGCAAAAATTCGCAATTTAAAAACGTCGTGTCCGCCTTTCCCCCGAAAGCAGACATGTGCGGTGCAACTAGGCACGGACTCCCGCAAAAAGTTATGTCTGCTTTACCCCCGAAAGCGGACATGTGCGGTGCATTCATCCATGTCTGCTTTGGGCCAGAAGCGGACTCATGCGCTGCAACAACACCGCACGTTATTCGATCACCTCGTCGGCACGGGAGAGCAGCGAAGGCGACACTGTAAGTCCGAGCGCCTTTGCAGTTTTGAGATTGATCACGAGTTCGAACTTGATCGGAGCCTGCACCGGAAGGTCGGCCGGCCGCTCGCCCTTAAGAATGCGGTCAACGTAAGATGCGCTTCGCCGGAAGAGGTCCACCGTGTCAAAGCCGTAGGACATCAATCCCCCGCCCGTTGCATAATACCGAAATGGATATACGGCGGGCAGGCGGTGACGGGAGGCCAGAGAGAAAATCCGATCGCGAGCACTGGCGTTGGTGGGGGTGGGCAACACAATCAAGCCGCCCCCTGACTCTCGCGCAAACTTTGCAAGTACGGGTTCAATATTGTCAGCCGGGTCGCGAAGACTGATGCCCGTTACCTGCATGTCTAGTTTCGGGGCGGACCTCTCAATCGCATCCCATAGTTTTGCAAATGCTTTGAAGGTTGGGTCCCAAATGCCTGCTACACGCTGCAGGCCCGGCTGTATCTCCTTCAGCAATTCCAGCCATTTGCCGCCGATTTCGGGTTCGAACGTGCTGAACCCGGTGATGTTGGCCCCCGGGTGCGAAAGATCTTTGACGAACCCGGCTCCGACCGGATCGGCCACCACAACGAAGACGATAGGAATGTTTCGGGTCGCCTTTTGCAATGCCGTCAACAACTGCGTGCCATTTGCAACGACCACATCCGGGGGCTGGGCAGCCACTTCCATCGCGTAGACGTTGGCGCGATCGGAGCTGCCGGCGGCCCAACGATAGTCGATTCGAACGTTGCGGCCCTCACTCCATCCCAGTTCTTGCAGGCCTTGCCGAATGGCGCCGGAATAGGCCTTTCCATTTGGATCGTTTTCGGCATTGCCCAACATAACGACTATGCGTCGTACCTGCTCGGAATGCTGCGCGCGGCCGGCGCCTGGCCACGCCGCTGCCGCACAAAGCAGAGTAATGAAATCACGGCGCTTCATGCTCGCTCTCAAGGCTAGGAAAAGGCACACTAGCCAATTCAATAGCGATGCTGGAAGGGCAGCGACGTCCGCTAAGAGCCAAAAGCGGGCATTCGCGCCGCAAAAAACATATCCGCTTTGGGTCAAAAGCGGACATCCGCACTGCACAAAGTCATGTCCGCTTTACCCCCAATTGCGCCCGCAAAAGCGGACACCGAATGTCACCGACCGAAATATTCGAGTCCCGGGTTTTGGCGACAAAAAAGTTGGTGCTGACAAATCAACATCATCGTCATGATTGTCTGGTGCGGCCGAGAGGACTCGAACCTCCACGGTGTTAACCGCTAGCACCTCAAGCTAGTGCGTCTACCAATTCCGCCACGGCCGCATTTTGTCGAGCACGATCTGGTCCGGACGCCGGTTCCCGCCTTTCGGCATCATGCTCATGGGGAGAAGGACGAAAGGCTCGAAACCCCGCGTCCTGATGATGGCGGTCCATGTAACAAATAGGATGTAGAGGGACAAGGCCCGCGCACCCTCGCCGCAGGCCCGATTTTGCTGCGGCTAGCGCATATCCGGCGGCCGCGGCAACAGCTCCGCGACGTTGACGGCGATGCGATTACCGTTCACGACGACGGTGCCCTTGGCCACCGGCAGATTATTGGCAAGGATGCTCACCGCGTCTGTTTCGGAGGCATCGAGCTCGATGATGGCGCCGCGACCCAGTCGCAGAACCTGGTGGACGGGCATAGATGTGGTGCCAAGCACCACGGTGATGTCGACGGCAACCTTGTCGAGTGTGGCCACGCTTGTTTCCTTGTTGTCGTTCCGCGCGTCCGGCGGGCAAGCGTCAGGTCACCACGGTATGGTGAATGAGTGGTTAACGCACGAAACGCCTTGATTGTCGGCCTTCCTGCGCCTGCCGGATCGGCGCCGGCCGAATGGCGCGTGAGCGATTCCGCCGTCTCCTACGAGGAGGCGGTCGCCGCCATGGACGCGCGCGCGACCGCCATCGCCGCGAGGACCGCGCCGGAGCTGATCTGGCTGCTCGAGCACCCGCCCCTTTACACGGCGGGCACGAGCGCCAATGCGGGCGACGTCCTCGATGCGCGATTTCCGGTCCACGAGAGCGGGCGCGGCGGCCAGCTGACCTATCACGGTCCGGGACAGCGGGTGGCCTACGTCATGATCGATCTCAGGCGCCGTAACCCCGACGTGCGCCGCTATGTCGCCAGCCTGGAGGAATGGATCATCCGCACGCTTGCCTCATTCGACGTCGTGGGAGAACGGCGTGACGACCGGATCGGCGTATGGGTGCGCCGGCCTGACAAGGGCGAAGGTTACGAGGACAAAATCGCCGCGATCGGAATCCGCGTGAAGCAATGGGTGACACTGCACGGAATGGCGCTCAACGTCGCACCGGATCTGTCGCACTTCTCCGGCATCGTGCCCTGCGGCGTCAACGAAACGCGCTACGGCGTAACCAGCCTCGCCGATCTCAAAGTTCGTGCGTCCATGATCGACGTTGATGCAGTATTGCGACGCGAGTTCGATCGGCTGTTCGGGCCAATGGTTGATCAAACCGTCGGCAGCACGGAAAAGTCGCCACCGCTTCGTGCCGCGAGATCGACTTCGGTCCCTTCGCGCTGAGCGAGCGCACTCACGCGCGCCGAAAAAGGCCCGCGCCGGCACGCTTCGATCGCAGCCTCGACCTCGTCAGCAGGGCCAGCGAACAGGGCTTCAACCGTGCCGTCACGCCGATTGCGCACCCAGCCCTGCAGGCCACGCTGACGCGCTTCATCCTCCACAAAAGCGCGATAGCCCACGCCCTGGACACGGCCGTAGACGACGATATGGCGGATCACGCGATCGCTCACACCCCGTCTCCCGCGTCGATGACGCGCGCACCGGTCCACCGTGATGCCGACCATCGCTCAACGGACTGAACATAAGGCTCCGGCAATTTCCAGCCGCGCGCGGCGGCGGCGATCATCTCGACATAACCCGGGCGCGGCTTGCCAAGCGCCCGCCGCCGCAGAAGGTAGATCATCGCCCGCACGCGCCGCCCTTCGGCCCGTACCGGCAGATGCCTGACATCGTAAAGGCCCTGGTGCAGGAGCTCGTAAACGTGCAGCGCCGCGATGTCGCGCGGCGTCAGACGCCAGAGAACACCGTGCACAACGTCACCCGCACTTGGCGCGACCGAACCCCACCCTTCAAGGCCGACGAAGAAACGGTAACCCGCAAGTGTGGCCGGTCCGATTGCCCGCGCGTTCGGGCACCGGCGCGTCATCGCCGCCCGGTTCATATTCGAGCCATAGGCGAAGTAGAGGGTCATCGCCTCGGCATAGCAGAACTTTGATCGCTTCGTCAGCGCGCCCGCGTGGCGGCGTCGAGCCGGTTGATCTCGCGCTCGTAGTCGTCCGGCGTTGCGTCTTCCTGATCCTCGTCGTGGATCGGGTGCTGGTCGTTGCCGCCATCCGGCGCCGGGGTGAAGCCGCCGCCGCTGGCCAGCACTTCGCCCGGCCGCTCGTCGTCGCGTGGCGGCATTGAATCGGGAGGCGTCGGCCGCTGATCGCGCCGGCGCAAATCGTCACGCAATGCGTCCGGCGCGATGTTGGTTTCCAGATCGGTTTCGTCAGGCGATTGGCGCCGCCGTCGCGGTGTGTTTCCCATGGCCTGGCTCCCTCTTGTGATGTCGGGAACCAACGCCGCGCCATGATCGGGGTTCCTGACGACGCCAGAGCAAAGCGTCATTGATACGCTCGTTATGGGTGCCGCAGCATAACGCCAGTGTGAATTGGCACATCTGTAAGCCTGTGTTGTGCTTCGCCGGCTTGCCGGGGCGATATGCGCCCGGCCAACCTGAGGGGAAACATACGTGAGCAAAAATGACAGAGTTATTTTTTCACGTCGTACGTTGCTCGCGCTCGCGGCTGGTACTGCAGCGGGCGCTCTTACGATACCCGCAAGCCGCGGGTTGGCGCAGAGCGGCCCTCTGAAGATCGGCGTGATCGGTTCCGGCCGCCTCGGGGGCGCGATCGGAACACTGCTCGCCAAGGCCGGGCATCCGGTTATGTTCTCCTCGCGCCACCCGGACGAGCTCAAGAAACTGGTTGAGGATGCCGGCTCCAACGCCAGTGCAGGCACAGTCGAGCAGGCCGCCGCGTTTGGCGACGTCATTCTTATCGCGGTGCCCTACTCGGCCCTGCCGCAGGTCGGTCGTGACAATGCGAAAGCGCTCGCGGGGAAAGTCGTGCTGAATGCCTCCAACCCCGTGATATCCCGCGACGGTGACGTCGCCAAAGCAGCGCAGGAAAAAGGCGTTGGCGAAGCCGATGTCGAACATCTGCCCGGTACCCGTCTGGTGCGGGCATTCAATTCAACCGGCGCGGGCAGATTTACGAGCGAAGCACATCGATCTGGCGAAAAGCTCGGTGTAGCGATCGCCAGCGACGACGCCGGCGCGATGAAGATCGCCGCTCAAATTGTACGCGATGCCGGCTTTGAACCCGTCGAAGTGCCGCTTGCCCGCGCCAAGGAATTTGCCCCACCCAGTCCTCTGTTCGGCAAAGCGATGTCAGTTTCCGAGCTACGCAAGGCGCTCGGGGTCAATCAATGACACAGAGAACAGGAGTCGCCGGCGCTAGCGCCGGCGGCTTTTTCCACACGTTCCTGGGCCGGCTGGTGCAAGTCAGGTCCGGCGAAGCACCTGTGCTGGGCTGGGCCTGGCTCTACATATTCTCAGTCCTGTCTTCCTATTACATCATGCGTCCGATCCGCGACCAGATGGGGGTCGCCGGCGGCGTCAGCAATTTGCAATGGCTTTTCACCGGCACGCTGATTGGCATGCTGGTGCTCAATATTCCATACGCCTTTCTCGTAAAAACGTTGCCGCGCGCACGGTTCATCACGGTCACTTACCGATTCTTTGCCGCCAACATCCTGCTGTTTGCGATCGCGTTGCACTTCGCCGATGGCGCGCAGACAATCTGGATCGGTCGCGCATTTTTCATATGGATATCGGTTTTCAACCTGTTCGTCGTGTCGGTGTTCTGGGCGCTCATCGTTGACACCTTCAATTCCGAGCAAGGCAAGCGGCTGTTCGGCTTCATCGCGGCCGGAGCAACGATCGGAGCGATTACAGGCTCGAGTATCACCGCCACCTTCGCCCGGCACGTGCCGACGCCGCTGCTGCTAGCCGGCGCGATCATCTTGCTCGAAGTCGGTGTATTCAGCGTGCGGCATTTGTCGCGGCTGTCGGAGGCGCTTAACGCGCGCCCACATGAAGCACTCGGCAGCCCGGTGGGCGGGAATGTACTTGCCGGTATCACGCATCCC
>DASSSM010000489.1:0-3261 GCA_035708425.1 Pseudolabrys sp. | reverse complement strand
CTCGATGAAGCGCTGTCGATCATTTTTACATTTCCGCTTCTCGTCGCAATCATCTCCGGCCCCATGCTTGGCGAATGGATCGGTTGGCGGAGATGGACGGCGATCGGCTTCGGGTTCGTGGGTGTACTCTTGATTACCCGTCCCGGCCTAGGCGGCATGCATGCCGCCGCTCTGTTCACGCTTGGTGCGACCTTCTGCTACGCCTTCTATGCGGTGATTACCCGGATCGTATCGCGGGTCGATTCCAACCAGACCTCGCTGTTCTACGCGAATTTCATCGGCGCGCTTGCGATGCTGCCGGTCATTCCTTTTGTGTGGCAGCCGCCGGTTAATTTGGTGGTCGTATTCCTGATGGTGATGATCGGCGTACTCGGCAGCACCGGCCACTATTTCCTGATCGCCGGGCACAAGCTGGCACCCGCGTCGGTGCTGTCGCCCTTTGTCTATACGCAGCTGATCTGGGTGATCGTCCTTGGCTATCTGGTGTTCGGCCAGGTGCCTAACAGCTGGACCGTCGCCGGCGCGGCGATCGTGATTGCCTCGGGCCTCTACCTGCTCTACCGCGAGCGCAAGTTGGGCAAGAGCACAACCAGCGAAGCGGCCATCGAAGGCCCGCTGGAATAGGAGAGTTGCGGCACCTTCCGTCTAGGCGCTAAGTTGCGGCCGCCTATCACGCAGTTTGAGCCTTCGAGGATCATTTATGGCGACAGCAAAGGACCGCGCGCAGGCCAAGGCCGGCTCCGGACTGAACGACGATATAGGCGAGCAGAAAAGGCTCGAATTGTACCGGACCCAGGTCGTGATCCGAGAAGCGGAGCAGCGCGCGTACGACCTGTTCCTGCAGAACCTGGTCAAGGGAACAAGCCATCTGTCGCTCGGACAGGAGGCGGTCGCCGCGGGTTTCGCAGGCGCCATGAAGAAAGAAGACCTCTCTTTTTGCACTTATCGCGGCCACGCCCACACCTTGGCGCGCGGCGTGAGCGTGGAAAAAGTGTTGGGCGAGCTGATGCAACGCGACAACGGCCTGATGCGCGGCAAGGGTGGGTCGATGCATCTGACTTCGGCCGAGCACGGCGTGATGGGCTCTTACGCCATCATCGGCGCTCATCTTCCGATCGCCTGCGGCGCGGCGTGGCGGGCGCAATACAAAGGCGCGAAGGACGTCTCGGTCTGCTTCTTCGGCGACGGCACGACGAATATCGGCGCGTTTCACGAAGCGCTCAATTTCGCCGCCGTGTGGAAGCTGCCGGTCATCTTCGTCTGCGAAAACAATCTCTACATGGAATACACGCCGATCGGCGAAGTGACGGCGGTACCGCAGCCGGCGGCCGACCGCGCTTCTGCTTATGGACTTGAGCGGATCGTCATCGATGGCAACGACGCCGATGTCGTCTATCGCACTGCACAGGCTGCGTTCGACAAGGCGCGCGCCGGTGACGGCCCGTCATTGATCGAGTGCCTCACCTATCGCCACAGCGGGCACTCCCGCGCCGACCCGGCAAAGTACCGACCGGATGGGGAGTTGGACCGCTGGAAGCTGCGCGATCCGATCAAGATCTATCGCGAGCGGCTGCTGCAGTTCGGCGTCTCAGAAAAGACGATCGGCGAGATCGAAGCGGAGGTGCGCAAGATGGTCGACGATGCGACTGAGGCCTGCAAGGCAGCTCCGCCGCCGCCGCTCGATATCATTTCTACCGATGTCTATGCCGATGGAGGCTGGGCATGGCGGAACTGACGTATCGCGACGCCGTTATTCGCGGTATCGCGCAAGAGATGCAGCGCGATCCCGACGTCGTTTTTCTCGGCGAGGACGTGGCCAAGGCCGGCGGCGTGTTCAAGGCGACCGTCGGCCTCTACGAGCAGTTCGGTCCGTTGCGTGTGCGCGACACGCCGATTTCCGAACAGGCAATCCTCGGCGCTGCGATGGGCGCTGCAATGACAGGGCTGAAGCCGATCGCGGAAATCATGTTCTCGGATTTCTTTGCCGTCTGTTTCGACTACATCGCCAACGAGTTTCCCAAGAGCCGTTACATGTCGAACGGCCAGCTCAAGTGCCCGCTGGTCGTGCGCACCGGCAACGGCGCCGGATCGCGCTTCGGTGCCCAGCACAGCCAGAGCGTCGAGAACTGGTGCATGATGATCCCCGGCCTGAAGGTCGTCGCACCCTCCAGCCCGCGCGATGTCATCGGCCTGCTGGCGGCATCGGTTCGCGATCCCGATCCGGTGATCTTTCTTGAACATAAATCGCTCTATCCCACCAAGGGTGAAGTTCCGGACGGCGAGATTGTCGACAGCCTCGGCACCGCCAAGGTTCTTCGCGGCGGTAAGGACGCCACGATCTGTGCGTTGGCGCTAATGGTGCCGCGCGCGCTCGAGGCCGCCGAGAAACTCAAGGCGGAACACGGCATCGACTGCGAGGTTGTCGACGTGCGATCGCTCGTGCCGCTCGATACCCAGACCATCCTCGGCTCGCTCGCCAAGACGCACCGGCTCTTCACCGTCGAGGAAAATCCGCGGCTCTGCGGCTGGGGCGCCGAGATCATTTCGATCGCGGCCGACGAGGCTTTTTATGATCTGGATGGCCCGCCGGTCCGCATCACGACGCCTCATATTCCTCTGCCGGCAGCCGATATTCTGGAAGACGCCGTGCTGCCGACACCGGACCGGATCGCCGAGACGGTGCGACGGTCGCTGAACAGTTAGTTGTCGTCATCGGGCTTGTCCCGGTGACCCCGCTTGGGAAGGCATGGCCATGCCAACCTAAGCGAGATGGCCGGGACAGGCCCGGCCATGACAGTTGAGAGTGAAGGACAAATCTCATGTACGAAAATCTCCTGGCCAATGTTCCGACCGACCTCTGGATCGGCGGCAAATGGCGAAAGGCATCTGATGGTGGCCGTTTCGACGTGATCGATCCGGCGACGGAGCGCAAGATCGCCTCGGTCGCCAGCGCCACGGTCGATGATGCAAAGGCGGCGCTCGACGCGGCCGAAGGCGCATTCGAGGGCTGGGCGGGGCGCAAGCCGCGCGAGCGCGCGGAAATCCTGCGCAAGGCCTACGAGCTGATCATGCGCGACGCCGAGCGCTTCGCGAAGCTGATCACGCTGGAGAACGGAAAGGCGCTGCCGGATTCGCGCGGCGAGGTGGCCTATGCCGCGGAATTCTTCCGCTGGTACGCGGAAGAGGCCGTGCGCAATGTCGGCGAGGTCTCGCGTGCGCCAGCGTCAGGTGCGCGGATTTTCGTGCATCACAAGCCTGCGG
>DASSSM010000488.1:0-12665 GCA_035708425.1 Pseudolabrys sp. | reverse complement strand
CCTACTATCGCCATGTCACAAAGGTCGAGCTGACCGGAGAGCGTGAGATCACCTTCACCTTTGATGGACCGGGTAACCGCGAGTTGCCTCACATCGTAGGGCAACTGCCGGTCCTACCGAAGCATTGGTGGCAAGGCACCGACAAGAACGGAAACAAACGCGACATCTCGCAGACCACGCTCGAGCCCCCGCTTGGCAGCGGGCCGTATAAGCTCACGGAGTTCGCTCCGGGCCGCACGCTGGTCTACGAAAAAGTGGATGAGTACTGGGGCAAGGACGTCAATGTCATCATCGGAACGCGAAATTTTCAGCAGATCCGCTACGAATATTTCCGCGATCTGACTGTCGCCCTCGAAGGCTTCAAGGGCGACCAGCTGGATTGGCGCTTCGAAAACAGCGCGAAGGATTGGGCCTTGTCATATGACTTCCCAGCCGTCCGCGAGAAGCGCGTCGTGCGCGAGGAGTTTCCGGTTCGTGACCGCGGTATCATGCAAGCTTTCGTGTTCAATACCCGGCGCGACAAATTCAAGGATCCACGTGTAAGGCGCGCGTTCAATTTCGCCTTCGATTTTGAGGAAATGAACCGGCAGCTCTTTTTCGGACAGTATTCGCGGATCGCAAGCTATTTCGAGGGCACAGAGCTGGCGGCAACGGGTCTGCCGGAAGGCAAAGAGCTGGAGATTTTGGAAGGTATTCGCGACAAGGTGCCGTCTGATCTGTTCACGAAACCCTACACCAATCCTGTCGGAGGCACACCGCAGGCAGTGCGCGACAACCTGCGCCAGGCGCTCACTTTGTTCCGTGAGGCCGGGTACGAGGTTCGCAACGCGAAGCTTGTCGATTCCAAAACCGGCGAGCCGTTTACTTTCGAGTTTCTCGTGGACGATTCTGCGACCCAGCGGTTCGTCCTTTTCTACAAACCGTCGCTCGAACGGCTTGGCATGAGCGTAAATGTGCGCGTGGTGGACGCGGCGCAGTACGAAAATCGCCTTCGTCAGTGGGACTACGACGTCATCATTGCGAGCTGGCCGCAGTCACTGTCGCCGGGCAACGAACAACGCGACTTTTGGGGTTCGCAGGCGGCAGACCGGCCCGGCTCACGTAACTTCATCGGCATTAAAAATCCGGCCGTCGATGTGCTGATCGAAAAAGTCATATTCGCCAAGGACCGTGCCGAGCTGGTCGCGGCGACCAAGGCGCTCGACCGGGTTCTGCTGTGGCACTTCTATGTGGTGCCACAGTGGACGTATCCTTACGTCCGCACGGCGCGATGGGATCGATTCAGTCGTCCCGAAACCATGCCGAAATACGGCCGCTCGGCATTTCCGACGGTCTGGTGGTGGGACAAGGACAAGGCAGCGAAAGTGCCGCAACGATCGTGATCGCATGAAATTGAGCCGGCGCAATGCGTTGAGCGTAATTGCCGGTGCCGCGGTCGCCGGCGCGAACGTCCGTTCCGTCGTTCCCGCCAACGCCCAAGACGCCGACAGGCACGGGATGTCGGCCTTTGGCGACCTCAACTACCCCGCCGATTTTGCCCATTTCACATACGTGAATGTGAACGCACCCAAAGGCGGCATCTATTCCGAAATCGTCGCTACGCGCGGCTACAACGGGTCTTTTCTGACTTTCACCTCGCTCAATGGTTACATTCTCAAGGGCGAAGGTGCGATGGGAATGGACCTCACCTTTGCGACTCTCATGGTGCGTTCGGGTGACGAACCTGATGCGATGTACGGCCTCGCCGCGCACAGCGTTCGAATAACCGACAACGGATTGACCTACCGGTTCACTCTGCGGCCGGAGGCAAAATTTCATGACGGCACGCCGCTCACGGCTCACGATGTGGCGTGGTCGATCAATACGCTGAAGGAAACAGGCCACCCAATCATCACGCAGCAGTTACGTGACTGCAAAGGTGCCGAGGCGACTGATGACCGCACGGTTGTCGTACATTTTGCCGAAGGGCGCGCGCGCGACGTGCCGCTGTTCGTCGCCGGGCTCCCGATTTTCTCGCGTGCGTACTATTCCAAGCAACCGTTCGATCAGTCGACGCTGGAAACCCCGCTTGGCAGTGGCCCGTACAAGGTCGGGCGCTTTCAGATCGGGCATTCCATCGAATTCGACCGGGTCAAGGATTGGTGGGGCGCCAACTTGCCGGTCGCCCGAGGGCAGAATAATTTCGACACTGTCCGCTACGAATACTATCGTGACCGCGAAGTCGGATTCGAAGGCTTCACCGCAAAAAGCTATCTGTTCCGTGAGGAATTCACCTCGCGAACCTGGGCAACGCGCTACGGTTTCCCGGCGTTCAAGGATGGCCGCGTCAAGCGTGCGGTGATTCCTGACGCCACGCCGTCGGGCGCCCAAGGATGGTTCATCAATTTGCGGCGAGAAAAGTTCAAGGACCGGCGCCTGCGCGAGGCACTCATCGATGCGTTCGATTTCGAGTGGACCAACAAAAATATCATGTACGGCTCATACGACCGGACGCACTCGGTGTTCGAGAATTCACCGATGAAAGCGACTGGCAAGCCGAGCGCGGCCGAGGTCGCGCTGCTTGAGCCCTTCCGGAGTCAGTTGCCTGAAGAAACGTTCGGCGAGCCCTATGTGCCACCGGTGACGGACGGATCGGGACAGGACAAGCGGTGGCTACGCCATGCGGCGCAACTGCTCAACGAAGCGGGCTTCAAACTGGTCAACCGCAAGCGGGTCATGCCCGATGGCCGGCCGATCGAGATCGAATTTTTGATCGACGAGCCCACCTTCAAGCCTCATCATCTCACCTATATGAAAAATCTTGAGGTGATCGGGCTCGTTGCGAGCCTGCGCATCGTCGATCCTGTTCAGTACCGGCGCCGCGTGGACGACTTCGATTTCGATATTACGACCGAGCGCCTTAGTTTTTCGTCTACGCCGGGAGATTCCCTGCGTCCATATTTCAGCTCTCAGGCGGCAGCGATCAAAGGGTCGCAGAATCGGGCGGGCATCGCTGACCCGGTGCTCGACCGGCTGATCGAGGTCATCATCGCCGCCAAAACGCGAGACGAGCTGGTCACCGCTTGCCGGGCCTTCGATCGGGTCTTCCGCGCGGGCCGATTCTGGATCCCGCACTGGTACAAGGCATCGCACTGGATCGCGTACTGGGATGTGTTCGGCCGCCCGGATGCCCAGCCGCGCTATTTCAGGGGCATCCCGGCCACCTGGTGGTCCGAGCGCGGAAAGGCATCAAAGATCGAGAAGGACGGCTAGAACCGGTGTAAAACCACCGGCCGGGCTTTTTTGGGCGTAACGGCGCATTTTCGCAACGCCGCGGTATGCCATACTGATAGGGCAATGAGCGCATATATCATCCGCCGCATTCTGTTCATGATCCCAACGATGTTCGGGATCATGCTTGTTGCATTCGTTGTGGTGCAATTTGCGCCCGGCGGGCCCGTCGAACAGGTGATTGCCAAGCTGACTGGAGCCGAGACCGGCGCATCGTCACGCATTTCCGGGTCGGCAGGAGGCGACTTCGGTAGCCGCGGCATGGCGCAAGGGGCCTCGCAGGTCGACGCGGCGAGCTCGAAGTACCGTGGCGCGCAGGGCCTCGACCCGGAGTTCATCAAGAAACTCGAAAAGCAGTTCGGCTTCGACAAGCCGGCCTATGAGCGTTTTGCGCTGATGCTCTGGAACTACATCCGCTTTGACTTCGGAAAGAGCTATTTCCGCGATGTCAGCGTGTTGCAGCTGGTCAAGGAGAAGCTGCCGGTGTCGATGTCGCTCGGAATCTGGATGACGCTTCTGACGTATCTGATTTCGATTCCACTGGGTATCCGGAAGGCAGTGGATGACGGCTCACGTTTCGACGTCTGGACTTCGAGCGTTATTATCATCGGCTACGCTATTCCCGGATTCCTTTTCGCGATTTTGCTTATCATCCTGTTCGCCGGAGGCTCCTTCTTTGACTGGTTTCCGCTACGCGGGCTGGTGTCGGAGCGCTGGTCGGAGCTGCCGTGGTGGCAAAAGATCCTCGACTATTTCTGGCACCTGACGCTGCCGATTCTGTCGATGGCGCTCGCGGCATTCGCGACGATGACGCTGCTCACCAAGAACTCGTTTCTTGAGGAGATCCGCAAGCAATATGTGCTGACGGCGCGCGCCAAGGGCTGCAGCAGCAACCAGGTGCTCTACGGCCATATTTTCCGGAATGCCATGCTCATTGTGATCGCCGGCTTTCCATCCGCCTTCGTGCACGCCTTTTTCACCGGATCGCTTCTGATCGAGACGATCTTTTCGCTCGATGGCCTCGGTTTGCTTGGCTTCGAAAGCGTTCTCAACCGCGATTATCCGGTCGTCTTTGCCACGCTTTATATTTTCTCGCTGATCGGCGTCGTCGTGAACCTGATTTCCGATCTAACCTATACGTGGATCGATCCGCGCATCGACTTCGAGACTCGAGAGGTCTGAAGTGGACGCGCGCACGGGAATCAAACCGGAAGCGGGGACGGCGCCTGATGCATCCGCGGAGCGGCGCTGGATAAAAATATCGCCGATCAACAAACGCCGCTGGGAAAACTTCAAGGCCAATCGCCGCGGCTACTGGTCGTTGTGGGTTTTCCTTGCGCTGTTTCTGGTATCGCTATTTGCCGAATTCATAGCCAACGACAAACCGATTCTCATTCACGTGAACGGGCGTTTCTTTTTTCCCGCCGTCTTCACTTATCCCGATACGGCCTTTGCCAAAGGAGATGATCCAAGCCTGTTCGGCACAGCCGCGGACTACAGAGACGAGTATCTGATAGGCCTCATTGAGAAAGAAGGTGGTACAGTGATCTGGCCACCGGTCCATTTTTCCTACAACACGCAGGTGAGCAAACCGCCGTCACCATTTCCATCCAAGCCCACCTGGATGTTGACGAAAAAAGACTGCGAGTTTGCGGCGGGCCACGGTTTTGCCAAGTGCGATGAGCTCGAAATCAACTGGCTCGGCACCGACGACGGGGGCCGCGATGTGTTGGCGCGGCTGATTTACGGATTCCGCATTTCGGTGCTGTTCGGCCTGGCCCTCACCATCATATCGTCGATCATCGGCGTTGCTGCCGGTGCCGTTCAGGGCTACTTCGGGGGTTGGACCGATCTTCTGTTCCAGCGCTTCATCGAGATATGGACTTCCATCCCATCGCTCTATCTGCTGCTGATCATTTCGTCAGTTCTTGTGCCGGGGTTCTTTGTCCTGCTCGGGATATTGCTTTTGTTTTCCTGGGTGTCGCTGGTCGGCTTGGTGCGCGCGGAATTTCTACGCGGCCGCAATTTCGAATATATCCAGGCGGCGCGCGCTCTCGGGGTGTCGAATGCGATCATTATTTTCCGTCATTTGCTGCCAAATGCGATGGTCGCGACCATGACTTTTCTGCCGTTCATTCTGTCGTCGTCGGTGATGACTCTGACCGCGCTCGATTTCCTTGGCTTCGGGCTGCCGCCCGGCTCGCCGTCGCTCGGCGAATTGCTGTCGCAAGGAAAGGCCAATGTGCAGGCGCCATGGCTTGGGCTTACCGGCTTTTTCAGCATTGCGATCATGCTTTCGCTGCTGATTTTTGTTGGCGAAGCCGTCCGTGACGCGTTTGATCCGAGAAAGACCTTTAGATGAACGCGAGCGAGACGCTGCTCTCTATCCGCGACCTGTCGATCGCCTTCGGAAGCGGCGCGCGCGAATTTCTTGCCGTCGATCGCGTGTCATTCGATATCGGCAAAGGCGAGACGGTCGCGGTTGTCGGGGAATCGGGATCGGGCAAATCGGTCACGGCCCTGTCGGTGATGAAGTTGCTGCCCTATCCGGCGGCACATCATCCGTCAGGCTCGATCATGTTCAAGGGGCGCGACCTTCTCCCGTTAAGCGAGCGTCAAATGCGCCACGTGCGCGGCAACGACATCACAATCATCTTCCAGGAGCCGATGACATCGCTCAATCCGCTGCACACGATCGAGAAGCAAATCGGCGAGATTCTGGAATTGCATCAGGGCGTTACGGGTCAGGCAGCAAGGGCGCGTATTCTCGATCTGCTTGATCAGGTTGGCATTCCAGATCCGGCCGGACGCCTTAAAAGTTATCCGCACCAGCTCTCCGGCGGCCAACGTCAACGGGTGATGATCGCCATGGCATTGGCGAACGAGCCTGATCTGCTCATTGCCGACGAGCCGACGACGGCGCTTGACGTCACCGTGCAGGCGCAAATCCTGAAACTGCTCAAGGATACGCAGACGCGTCTCGGGATGTCCGTGCTTTTCATCACCCACGATCTCGGGATCGTCCGCAAGATTGCCGACAAGGTCTGCGTCATGCAGCGCGGTAAGATTGTCGAGAAGGGCAGCGTGGAGGGGGTCTTCAACTCGCCCGAGCATCCGTACACGCGCGCCTTGCTTGCCGCGGAACCGAAACCGGATCCTGCACCTCCGCGGCCGGAAGCACCCATCGTCATCGAGACCAAAGATCTGAAGGTGTGGTTTCCGGTCAAGCGCGGTTTGCTGCGCAAGGTTGTCGGACATATCAAGGCGGTTGACGGCGTCAGCGTCGAGTTACGCAAGGGCGAGACGCTTGGTGTCGTGGGAGAATCCGGGTCCGGTAAGACGACGCTCGGCCTCGCCATCCTGCGTCTGATTTCGTCTGACGGCCCCATTGTGTTTATGGGCGATCCTATCCAGGAGCTCAAATTCAAGGAGATGCGGCCGTACCGTCACAACATGCAAATCGTGTTCCAGGACCCGTACGGGTCCTTGTCTCCGCGCATGTCGGTATCCGATATTATTGAAGAGGGTCTGTGGGTGCATCATCCTGGACTTCCGGCGGCGGAACGTCAGCGGCGTATCGTTGCGGCGCTGGACGACGTCGGTCTCGACGCCCAGACGCGACACCGGTATCCGCATGAATTCTCGGGCGGCCAGCGCCAGCGTATCGCCTTGGCGCGCGCGCTGGTGCTGGAGCCTACGTTCATCGTTCTCGATGAGCCGACCAGCGCGCTCGACATGCTTATCCAGTCGCAGATGGTCGACTTGCTGCGCGAACTGCAGAAACGCCACGACTTGACCTATATGTTCATTTCGCACGACCTGCGGGTCGTTGCCGCGTTGGCGAGTCGGCTTTTGGTCATGCGTCACGGCAAAGTCGTGGAGGAAGGCGCGGCTGCCGAATTGTTCAAAACGCCCAAGAGCGATTACACGCGCGCGCTGTTTGCGGCGGCCTTCAAACTGGAAATCGCCCCCGAAGGCGTGGTGTCGCAATAATGCGTCTTATGATGATCGGGCTGGTGGCGTTTAGCTGCGCCATTGCGACGGGGGCAGGCGCGGCGCAATTTGGTCCCGACCAGTATCCCATCAGGAGCGATGAAGGCGACCCGATCACCAATTTCGATCTCACGCCCGAGTTGTCGGCGCGGCTCGCAAAGCTGCCGGGTCAGGTTGCGGTCGGAAATCCGAACGGCGATGTCACCCTCGTGCAATTCTACGATCTCAACTGTCCGTTCTGCCGGAAGGCGGCCGCGGACGTTGACGCGCTCGTGCGTGCCGACAAAAAACTCAAATTGGTATTTGCACCCTATGCCGTTCTGTCAGTGCAGTCCGCCCGGGGCGCACTCGTCGAGCTTGCGGCGGGTGAAATGCTGACACCCGGAAAATATCTCGAGTTTCATCGCCAGATATACGCGGGACGCGGCCTCATCGATGCGGCGCGCGTGCTTGCCGCAGCCGAAGTCATAGGTCTCGATCGTCAGGAATTGGCCGAGGCCGCCAATACCGAAAGCATGCTCGCCATTCTCAAGAAAAATGCCGATTTCGGTTTGGATGCCAAGCTGATTGCAACACCGGCCTATGTCGTAAATGGTGTGGCCATTCTCGGCCATCCCGGTCTCAAGTCATTGCAGGGCGTGATCCGCTCGGTGCGCAACTGCCGGAAGGTGGCTTGCTAGATTCTGCGAATGCTGGTGATTTCAGAGCCAGCCGCTTTGATGCGCATGATCGCGTCCGCGGCTGGTTCAATCGCGACCATCACGTGATGGGCATTTGCGTGAATAAGGGTCTCGGGATCAATCGCAATGGCGACGTGGCCCTTCCAGAACACGAGATCGCCCCGGCGCAGGCTTGCAAGCGAAGACAATTTTCCGAGCGCAAGCTCCTGCATGTCGCTATCGCGGGGACACGAGACGCCAGCGGCCTGCAGTGAGATCTGGACCAGGCCCGAGCAGTCCAGCCCGAGAGAGGTCTTGCCTCCCCACAAATAGGGCGTGCCGACAAACCGCTCCGCAACGGCGACGAAATCGTGCTGCTGCACCTTGACGGGCGCCAGGTAGACCTCGGGGATATGCCAGCCGAGAGCCGTGACGGCGAACCGCTCGTCCTGCCGCGTGACGGCGACGCGTGCGCCCATCGGCAGAGCGGCGGCTGGCGGCAGCTTGATATCCGGGCCCGCAAAGGCGAATGCGCGCGGGACCACGATCTTGTGGGTTGGCGTGGCTCCGACAGCTCCGAGCGCGTTGGACGAAAGCCAGCCGACATAGCCGTCGGTTTCCAGCTGGCCCCAAGCCCAGCCCTCATCGGTTGTTTCGTAGATCGTCATCCGTTCGCCCAGCAGCGCTTCCGTGTCGAGCCTTGCGTCGTGCGATGGCGTGCGACGCAGCGCCGTGACCGGCTCGATGATCTGGTGCCGGCTGCCTTCGACGAAGCGTTTGGCTTCGACATGTCCACGCAGGTGGTTTGCGGCGATCTCAGGCCGAAAGGGATTGATGCGGGGGTCGAGGGCGACCATCGATCAAGAATATCGGGAGCGGAGCAATGCGTGGAGGGCGCGCGCCGACTGGCACTCCGCTCCCTCCGGACGTCCGGGCTTTGCCACGGGCGTCCATGCGAAAATATCAAAATGCACCCAGGCTTTCGTATTTACGAACCGGCGCAGGAACAATGCCGCAGTAATTGCTCCGGCTTGTCCCCCGGTTCCAACGTTGTTGAGATCAGCCACCTTCGAATCAAGCAAGCCGGCATAGGGACGCCACAGCGGTAAGCGCCAGAGAGGATCACTCTCGGCTGCAGCCGCTCGCATAAGTTCGTCGGCAAGCGCGTCATCGTCCGTGAAGAACGGAGGCACATCGGGGCCGAGGGCGACGCGCGCTGCGCCCGTGAGGGTCGCAAAATCGATCACCAGCGACGGCTTGTCTTCTTCGGCGAGCGTCAGGGCATCCGCCAGGATCAGCCGGCCCTCGGCGTCGGTGTTGCCGATTTCGACGGAAATGCCCTTTCGCGAAACGTAGACGTCGCGCGGGCGGAAGCTGGTGCCGGATATTGCGTTCTCAACCGCTGGAATGATCACGCGCAGCCGGACTTTCAGTCCGTCTGCCATGATCATATGCGCGAGCGCCAAGGCGGTGGCCGCACCGCCCATATCCTTTTTCATGTTGAGCATGCCCGTATCCGGCTTGATATCGAGTCCGCCGGTATCGAAACAAACACCCTTTCCGACCAACGTAATTTTCGGATCGCTCGCCTTTCCCCACGTCATGTCGATCAGCCGCGGTGCGCGGGCCGATCCCGCACCGACCGCGTGCACGAGCGGAAAATTCTTGGCAAGCGCGGCACCGCTGATCACTTGGATTTTGGCAGAATGCTTTTTTGCGAGCGCTCTGGCTGCGGCCTCCAGTTCAGCAGGCCCCATGTCGTTCGACGGCATATTCGTGAGGTCGCGGCAGAGCGTTACGCCCTCGACGACGTGGCTCAATACGTCGCCGTCGACGCCTTCCGGAAGGACGAGGCGTACGTTGCGCGCTTCCGATTTGCGATATCGCGAGAATTGATAGCTGCCCAGCGCAAATGCCAAGGCGGCGAGCCGTGCGTCGTGCGGCTTGTTGGCGAAACGGTAGGTGCCTGCCGGCAGAAGACCAGCCAGTTGTCCCGGCCGAAACCGGTCGCGGTCCGGGTCGTCGGGGCTTTCGATTGCGAACAGGACCCCGGCAAGCTTGCCGTTACTACCCGGTAGCAGCAGCGATCGGCCAGGCTTTGCCTCGAAAGCAGCCGTGCTGATGAACGCCTGCTCGGAGTTTCCAAGCTTCTTACGCACTTCGGCAAAGTTGGCGGCATAAACGAACCAGATCGGGATCGCCTGGTTTTTGCCGGCGTTCGCAAAGACGGGATGCATGATTACTCCGCGGCGTTGCGCATTGAAGGCTTGGGTAAGTAGCCGTCACGCCTCTGCGGCAGTTTCCAGCCCAGCAATTTCGAAGCGACCAGGGTGCGGAGTACCTGCGCGGTGCCACCGCCGATCGTGAACATCCGCACGTCCCGCGCCATGCGTTCCAGCGGAAGCTCCCTCGAATAGCCGCGCGCGCCAAAAAATTGCAGCGCATCGTTCACAACCTTAATGGCCGTTTCGGACGCGAATATTTTTGCCTGGGCGGCGAGCATCGGGTCGGGAAACTCGCTGTTATCGGGGCCGCGTGAGCGCGCCGCTTGATAGAGCATGAGACGGGCGGCGGTCAGTTGCGTCTGCATATCAGCAAGCATCCACTGCAGGCCCTGAAATTCGCCGATAGGCCGGCCGAATTGCTCGCGAGTTTTTGCCCATTCCAAAGCATGGTCGAGGGCGCCGGCCGCAACGCCGAGCGCCACCGTGCCCGCGCCGACACGCTGACTGTTGTAGGCATTCATCAGGTCGCCAAATCCGCGGCGGAATCCCGATGGCGGCAGAACGGCCATGCTTGCCGGTACCTCGAGGTCTTCGCAAATGATTTCCGCCTCAGGCATCCCCCGCAGTCCCATGGTCTGCTCGCGCTTGCCGACCAGCAGGCCTTTCGATTGCTCCCGCACTGCAAGGAAGCCGCCGATGCCGAGCTCTTCGCCACGCTCATCGAATACGCGCGCGAAAATCAGGTGCAGGCGTGAAACTCCCGCGCCCGTGATCCAATGTTTCTTGCCGTTGATGACGTATGTATCACCGCGCCTGTCGGCGCGCGTGGTCATTGCGGTGGTATCGGAGCCGGCCTCCGGCTCGGTAATGCAGATCGCCGGCTTGTCGCCTTCGAGCACGAGCTGCGCTGCCAACTTCTTCTGGGCCTCGCTGCCGTAGGCCATAACGGTCGAGATGGCGCCCATGTTCGTCTCGACCACGATTCGCGAGGTGACTGTGCACGCCTTCGCCATTTCTTCGATCACCAGAACCGCGTCGAGGAAGGAGCGACCCTGGCCACCGAGAGCCTTCGGGATTGTCATGCCGCAGAAGCCCGATTGGCTCAGCGCCTTGACGATGTCCCAGGGGTATTGCTCGTCACGGTCTGTGGCCGCTGCGCGCGGGCGCACGACCTCGGTCGCAAAAGCGCGGGCGCGATCGCGTAACTCGAGTTCGTGGGTGGAAAGGCCCAGGTCCAAGTCCATGTCGGCGACTATAAATCCGGTGCAGGTGGGAGCTTACAAGTTAACCAGTCATTAGGGTTAACGTTTTATTGCTCGACTATGCCATCGAGAACCAGCCCCACATATCTGCTCGCCTCGGCTGCCCTGGCGGGTATTCTCGCCCTGTCGGCAGGCGGCTGCTCCAACATCGGGCCGCGTGAGACGACCGGCTCCGTGGGGGCCGAGAACACGGCATCGCTCGGCCTGGACCAAACCCGACGTTCGCTTGAGACGCTCGGCGCCCGCTATCGCCAGAATCCGAATGATGCGGATGCCGCAATCGCCTACGCGCGTGAGCTGCGGGCCAACGACCAGCGTGCCCAGACTGTGGCTGTCCTGGAGCAGGCCTCGATCCGCAATCCAAGCAGTATGCCTTTGCTCGGGGCTTACGGACGCGCGCTGGCCGATGTCGGCCAATATCAGCAAGCGCTTACGACGCTTGAGCGCGCCCATACGCCCGACAATCCGGATTGGCGTATTCTCAACGTGCAAGGGGCCGTGCTCGATCAGATGGGCCGCCATGCCGAAGCGCAAAGACACTATGCCTCCGCTCTTAAAATTATGCCGAACGAAGCGTCGGTGCTTTCCAACCTTGGCCTGTCGTACATGCTCACAAAGGATCTGAAAAACGCAGAGGCGACTCTGAAGCGCGCCGCCGCCCAGCCGAACGCGGGGCCAAAAGTGCGGCAAAATCTCGCGCTCGTCGTCGGTCTACTCGGTCGTTTTGACGAAGCAGAGAAGATTGCAAGTGCGGACTTGCCGGAAAGCGAAGCGGCGGCGAACGTCGCCTATCTGCGGCAGATGCTCGCGCAAAAAGGCGACTGGAAGAAAATGGGGCGGGCCTACGCTACGCCCGACGCCGGATCCTGACCTGATTTTCGTAACAAATATAGGATTTAGGCGCAGGTCTTGCTGTCGTAGACCGGCGGCGTGATGCGTGGGCTCATGAACATCTGATCCGAGAGCGTCAGCGTGCCCGTAATCGTGTAACCGATCACCGGCGTATAGTTGTAGTTCACCTCGCTCCACACCAGGTAAGTATTCGGAACCGCCAGGTCAGCCGACGGGAGCGTCACGGTGGACCCGTCCGTGCGGGCCGTGCCGTTCAAAGTGGCGCTCCATTTGACCTTCGCGACGCCGTCGGCGCCGATCTTCAGGCAAGTGATCGTGGCGGCGAGATTGCCGACCGAGTAGGGCTTGATGATCGCCGCAGAGGCATTCAGAATATTGTTCATGCCGTCGACGGCAATCGTTTG
>DASSSM010000487.1:0-6579 GCA_035708425.1 Pseudolabrys sp. | reverse complement strand
AGAAAAGGATCTAATTCAAGGTCAATTCAGTCCACAGCGGTGACTGTGGATTCGCGAGCATTGACGGGGATATCCCCTTTTGTCCCCACGAAGCTATCCACATCGCAGCAGTCTGGTCCAAACCATTCCGTGTAGCCGTCCCATCTTCTGCAGTGTGGAAGAAAGTTGAACTTCCGATCATGGTTGGCTTGCTTGTTGGGGCAGGCCGTGGCCTCCTCCCGTCGTATCCACAGGCTTTCCGGCCAATATACAGATGCCTGAGACCGGTTATTTTCACTTGCACCTGGTATCGGATGCTACCGGCGAAACCTTGATAACGGTCGCGCGGGCTGCGGCTGCGCAGTACGCGAATGTGTCGCCGGTTGAGCACCTGTATCCGATGGTGCGTTCGAAAAAACAGCTGGATCACGCTCTTACCGAGATCGCGGAATCCCCCGGTCTGGTTTTGTATACTCTGCTCGAAGAGGACCTCATCCAAGCCCTGGAGAAGAAATGCCGCGAACTTGGCTTGCCCTGCATGTCGATCCTCGGGCCGGTCCTGCGTCTGTTTCAGTCTTATCTCGGGGCCGAGACAATCCATCGAGCTGGCGCCCAGCACGTGCTTAATGCGGAATATTTCCAACGCATCGACGCTTTGAACTTCACGATGCTGCACGACGACGGTCAGCACGCCGAAGGACTCGAGGAAGCAGATGTGGTGCTTGTGGGGGTCTCGCGTACATCCAAGACACCGACCTCGATCTACCTCGCCAATCGCGGCGTAAAAACCGGAAACGTACCACTGGTGCCGGGCGTATCATTGGCGCCGGCGGTCGAGAAACTTGCCCGGCCTCTTGTTGTCGGCCTCTACGCGAGCCCGGAGCGTATCGTGCAGATCCGCGAGAACCGTCTGCTCGGACTGAAAGCTCACCGCGACGATGACCAGTATATTGATAAGGCCGCTGTGGCCGAAGAAGTCTCATTCTCTCGTCGCCTTTGCGCCAAGCACAATTGGCCGACAATAGATGTCACACGTCGGTCGATTGAAGAGACGGCGGCCGCCGTTATGCGTTTGCTGACCGACCGCCGGCGTCACCCGGTAGGATGATCCATGACTCTTTGGCTTGCTTCGCAACCTCTGGTGCTTGCTTCGCGCAGCGATGTACGTGGCAAGATTCTGGCGGCAGCCGGGCTGCGCTTCGAAATAAGACCGTCGGCGATCGACGAGCGCGAGATCGAGGCTCAAGCTGGTATCAACGATCCTGCGGGCGTTGCACGCCACCTGGCGCATGCGAAAGCAAGTGCCGTGGCAGACGGTCTTCCGGGACGGGTGGTGCTCGGCGCTGATCAGACGCTGGCGCGGGGCGCCAAGTGCTTTACCAAGCCGACTGACCGCGAGGTCGCTTCCGCGCAACTGCGAGACTTGCGCGGCCGCACGCACGAACTGCACTCGGCGCTTGCCCTTGTTCGCGACGGTTTGCCGCTATTTTCCTGCGTCGATACCGCCCGTTTGACTATGCGCAACTTCAGCGATCGTTACCTCGAGGATTACCTCGATATGGCGGGTGATGCCGCGCTCAAAAGCGTCGGCGGGTATCAGCTCGAAGGTATCGGTATTCACTTGTTTGAGCGGGTGGAAGGCGACTATTTCACGATCCTTGGCTTGCCGTTAATGCCGCTGCTGGGATACCTACGTCAGAACAAATTTATCGACAGCTAACCAATGTTTGTGCTCGGTCTCACCGGTTCGCTGGGTATGGGCAAATCGACCACGGCGGGATTCTTCGCGGAATTGGGCGTACCGGTTCACGATGCCGACGCAGCCGTCCATCGCCTTTACAGAGCCGAAGCCGTGCCGCTCATTGAGGCCGCATTTCCCGGCACAACCACCCACGGCGAAGTCAATCGCGAAAAGCTTGCCGAGCGCGTGCTAGATGATCCCACGGCGATCAAGAAACTCGAGGAAATCGTGCATCCGCTCGTGCGCGCCGTCGAGCAACATTTCCTTGCCGAGGCAGAAAGGAAGAATGCCCAGGTCGCGGTCCTGGATATTCCGCTGCTGTTCGAAACCGGCGGCGACGGGCGCTGCGACGCCGTTGTGGTCGTATCTGCACCCGAAGACGTTCAGCGCATGCGTATTTTCGAGCGTCCTGGCATGACGGCACAGAAGTTTGCGAGGATTACAGCAAACCAAATGCCTGATGCGGAGAAACGAAAGCGCGCTGATTTCGTCGTGGATACATCGAAAGGATTCGACGCCGCGCGCGCGCAGGTACGTGAAATTCTCGCGCGAGTAGCTACAATGCCAAAACGACGTCACTGATTCTGCAGCACAAGCGCCATGCGTGAAATCGTCCTCGACACCGAAACAACAGGCCTCGATCCGGCCCAGGGCCACCGGCTCGTTGAACTAGGCTGCATTGAACTGCTCAACGGGATACCAACCGGGGCGACGTTCCACGCCTACATCAATCCTGAGCGCGACATCCCCGCCGAGGCCTTTGCGGTGCACGGCCTTTCCGTCGAATTTTTGAAAGGGCACAGGCGGTTTATCGACGTCGTCGACGATTTTCTTGCCTTCATTGGCGACGCTCCGCTTGTGATTCACAATGCGGGATTCGATCACGCCTTTCTGTGCGCTGAACTTAAACGTGTCGAGCGTCAATTGATCGCGCGTGAAAGGCTCATCGACACGCTGCTGCTGGCACGCCGCAAGCATCCGGCAGGGCCTAATCGACTCGATGACTTGTGCGTCAGATACGGCATCGACAACTCACGCCGGACGAAGCACGGTGCATTGCTTGATGCGGAGATACTTGCCGAGGTTTACGTCGAATTGATTGGTGCACGGCAGGCGCAGCTTGGTCTTGCTGAATCCAGTGAGCGCGGACCCAGCGGCCCTGACGATGCAATTGTCGTACGTACGCGTCCGCAGCCATTAGCGCCGCGGTTGAGCGAGGCAGAACTCGCCGCGCACTGCGACTTTGTAGCTAGCCTCGGCGAAAACGCGCTGTGGGGCTACTACCAGCCTGCGGGTATTTGATCAGCTGCCCGCGGAAGGCGCCGGCATTGGCTGCGCCTGAGCCATCTTCTGGCGGTACAGACTGACAAAGTCTACTGGATCGAGCAGGAGCGGCGGGAAGCCGCCGTTACGCACCGCAGTCGCAATCACCTCGCGCGCAAACGGGAACAGCAGACGCGGGCATTCGATCATCACGATCGGGTTGAGACTTTCTTGCGGCACATTTCGAATTCGGAACACCCCGGCGAATTCCAGCTCGAATCGGAACAACAATGTCGAGGACGTCTCAGCTTTCCCATCCAGTTTGATCACAACCTCAATGTCAGTTTCTGACAAAGGTGTCGCAACCACATTGATCTGAATTCCGATCTGCGGCTGTTCCTGCCGGACGTTGAGCGATTGCGGCGCGTTTGGGTTCTCGAACGAGAAATCCTTGATGTACTGGGCAACTACGGTGAGCTGTGGCTGCTCCTGGCCAGCCCCCGGTGTCGGACCGACCTGTGCCGGCCCCCCATTTGTCGTCGTCATAAACACTCCTTCACACCACGCCACAGCGCGCGGCGGTTGGCTAACATAGGGTCGGTGAGGGAACAAGGATGCACGCTGATCAGTGTCGGCGCTCATCTTTGCGATGGTCAGGTAATGAGGGGTCAGGCACCTGGTGCCATTGCTCGGGCGCAAGATCGACGACGCCATCTTCTTGTCGAGGCGCTACGCCGACAAAGGCGCGACGTAGCGATCCGACCAACAAAACCAGGGCGACGATGTCGGTAATAAACCCCGGAATTAGCAGTAAAATCCCCGCGAGCAGCACGGGGCCTCCATCGGCGTCTGTCTGCAGGGCCGCAAAAGAACCGCGGTCCAGTGCGACACGGATGCGGGCCGCATGGCCGCTGCCGGCATGGCGTAAAATCAAAGCGCCGCAAAGCGATCCGGCTAATATCAGGCTTAACGCCCACCCGAAGCCAATTGTCGCAACAACTGCAATGAACGCGGCAAGTTCCAGAATGGGCAGCGCGAGGACTGCCAATATTACCCATTTTGCCACATTCATCGGTATTTCTCTGACAGTGCGATGTTGGCCTACGCGTCCTGATCGTCTAAGGTCTATTAGAGAGACCTGAATTGCGCCGAAGCACCGGCGCGAGGCCCGGCCCAACGGATTGATGCGGCCAAAAACGGATGCAACTGCGGCAGCGCCGTTTGACGGTGCCAGATCGCACGCAAATCCGGCCGGCGAGTGGCCACGGTAGCCGAAAGCATGCGAGACGTGTTCGATATCTATACCATCATTTTTCTGGCGCTCGCGGTGTTCATTTTCCTGCGCCTGCGCAGCGTATTGGGTCAACGGACGGGCAGGGAGCGACCGCCATACGATCCATATTCGGCGCGTGAGCCCGTACGACCGGCACCGGAAAAAGTTGTTGCGCTTCCTAATCGAACAACGGAGACGGTCGCACCAAAGCCTGCTGATCCTGTCGAGAGTCCATCGGATCGATGGAAAGGCGTTGCGGAAGCTGGCTCTGTTATTGCCGGCGGGCTCGACGCCATTGCCGCCGCTGATTCGAATTTCGACGGCAAGCATTTTTTGACCGGCGCGCGTGCGGCTTATGAAATGATCGTGAACGCCTACGCCGAAGGCGATCGACGGACGTTGAAGAATCTTCTTGCCCGTGAAGTCTATGACGGCTTTGAGAGCGCGATCGCAGAGCGTGAAAAGCGTAGCGAGACGGTGGAGAGCCGGTTTGTATCGATCGACAATGCGGATATCACAGCTGCTGAATTGCGCGGACGCAATGCGCAGGTGACCGTGCGGTTTCAGTCCAAGCTTGTTTCTGTCACGCGTGACAAAGACGGCAAAGTGATCGACGGCAATGCGGAAAAAGTGACCGACATCACCGACGTCTGGACCTTTGCCCGCGACGTCAGTTCACGCGATCCGAACTGGAAATTGATTGCCACCGAAGCCGGGCAATGAGCGTATGCCGGAGACGCCTTTCCGCACACTCATTCGATTTGGCTTTGGTTTCTCAATAATGGCCGCCGTTGTAGCGCCGGCCTCGGCCACCAGCGTTCATTTGCGCAACGCGCGGACCGAGGCCGTCAGCTTTGCTGAACTCCCAGGCTGGAAGGACGACGACCAAAAAGCGGCCTTCGACACTTTTCTCAAGAGCTGCGGTGCTATTCTAAACGGCACGCGCGCGATGCGGGCAGCACGGCCGTTCTATGGCGCCTTGTTCAAGGTATGCGAGCGCGCGGTGTCGGCGGGTGAGCTCGATCGCGACCGTGCTCGCGCGTTTTTCGAGGATAACTTCAAGCCGATGCAGGTCATCCCGGCCGGCCAGACGCAGGGATTTTTCACTGGATACTACGAGACTGAAGTGGACGGCTCACGCTTTCCCAGTGACGAATACTCCATTCCGATGTACGCGGCGCCGGCCGAGACCGTGAAAAAACGTCAGAGCAAAGTTTTCGCCGATCTTGACCGCACCAAAATTGAGGATGGCGCTCTCGCGGGGAAGAGCCTGGAAATCTGTTACGTCAAAAGCTCCATCGACGCCTTCTTTGCCCAGATTCAAGGTTCGACGCGAGTTAAACTCGACAGCGGAAAATTGCTGCGGCTTAACTATATCGCCAGCAACGGAATGCCTTACACGCCCGTGGGAAAGTTCCTGATCGACCGCGGTATCGTTTCAAAAGAAGAAATGTCGATGGACAAGATTCGAGAATTCATGGAGGCGAACCCCGAAGAAGGAAAAGCGTTGCGGCAGAAGAACCGGTCTTTCGTTTTCTTTCAGGAGACCCCATTGAGCGCACACGACGAGTGCATTGGCGCACAAGGCGTTCCACTTACCCCGGGCCGCTCGCTGGCGGTAGACAAGAAGATCCATATTTATGGAACGCCGATCTGGATCGATGCCGAATTTCCGATCGAGAGCGAAAAGCCGGAAACCAAATTCCGGCATTTGCTGGTGGCGCAGGACACGGGATCGGCGATTATCGGGCCAGCGCGCGCCGATATCTATTTTGGGCACGGCGAAGAGATTGGTCACATCGCAGGGCGCATCAAGCAGAATGGGCAGTTCGTGATGTTCGTGCCGCAGAGTATCGCTGCAAGCGGCAGTGCAGTGGCGGCCGTGACGAATGTCCCGCTTCCAGCACCGCGTCCGAAAATGGTCGTCACCGCTGCGGCCCGTTCGAGCACGACTGGAAGCGTGCCGGCACAGTCTCCCAAGCGGCGTCATTAGCTCGATGAAGTCTAGCGACGGCAAACGGCGTCGCGTCCTCTCGGCGGAAGAACGGGTGTTGTGGACCGCTATCACGAAAACGATTGCGCCGCTGCGGGATTTGGCTACCTCAGAAGACGTTGAGACCGCGGAACATATCGCTCCGCCGATCGATATGCCTTCTGCAAAAAAAGCACAGCTGGCTAAGACGGCAGGCAACAGCCCGCCGCCCCTTGCAGCGCTTGGACGCCGCATGCGCACGCGCGTCGCTCGCGGCAAAGAGGCAATCGATGGCCGCCTCGATTTGCACGGGCTGACCCAAAGTGAAGCGCACCCGGCACTTTTGCGTTT
>DASSSM010000486.1:0-3703 GCA_035708425.1 Pseudolabrys sp. | reverse complement strand
CGTCTGCCATTGTGGACTAGCCCGAAAGCTCTGGCGATATGATTGCCAAGGTTGCGTGAGGTCGTCAGTACGTAGGTGAATATTGTATTCCTCGTTATTGCCGAAAACGTCGAGTTCTACACCAGCCCAGTTACTAGCGTCTTTGGCTTTTCCGTCGGGCATGAGGTCGATGGCAATCTGAACAAAGCCGCCTTTATTTTCCAAACTGACATCGCCGCGCATGCGAATCGCCGGTCGGCCGGCTACCGCCTCGCGCATCATTGAACCGTTAGATACGCCGCCCATGACTTGATCAGTAAAGAGTTGCCAGCGAGTACCTACTGTAGATAGAGGTGGCTCGCGGCTAAGGTCATCAATGATGGCCAACTTCGCATCCATAGTGTTGCCTCGCGTCACCACAAGCAAAGCCGTTGCTGCCCCGCAAATCAGCGTTATCAACTGACGGCGCCGCATTGGTTCTTCCACAGTTCAAGACGAGGTTGCGGCTCAAGCCAGTGCACTGGAAGATGTCCGCTTTGGGTCATTAGCGGACATTTGCAGTGCAAAAGGGCATGTCCGCTTTGCCCCTGATAGCGACCGCGAAAGCGGACTCCGCACGCTGGGCCTTTAGTGGACCGGCAGGCCTTCTGAATTCCGTGCAATAACCGTCCAAAACCGGGCGCGGTTTAGACGGTGAAATCGCGAAAGTGCCTGTGTCCCAATTGGAGCGGGCGAAGGGAATCGAACCCTCGTATGCAGCTTGGGAAGCTGCCGTTCTACCATTGAACTACGCCCGCACGCGGCGACCATAGCCAAAGGCGAGCGGGCCCGGCAAGGAAGCGACGCCCCTGGACCGCTGCGTCGCACGCGGCTGCAAACGCAATGATCGCGCGCAGTTACAACCTTAACGACTTCTGATCCGCCGCATAAAGCATTGATTTACGGTGCAAAGCTACCATGCGGCCCGCATGCCACCCCGCCGTACCCCTCGCAAGACCAAGAGCAAGACATCCCGCGCACGCTGGGATCTCCATGCATGGTTGCGGACGCCCACCGCGGTGGTGCTGGCGGCCGGGCTTATTTTGCCGAACCTTCTGAGCATCGCGACGCTGGGTTCGATGCTCGACGTGTCGCTTCCGCCACGCACGATCTCCATCATGGCCTACGCCATGCTCGCAGTGTGCGCTCGGCGTATTCCTTTTGCGCTGACCGTCATTCTCTTTCTGGGCATTCTGGCATTCGACCTGGTCTGGACGATTTCGGTCAGCTTCGGCCTGGCGCCGAGCGAGCTCGTGACCGCGCTCGACCACGCGCAGCACGTCCACGTTTTCCAGTCGCCGCTCTATGGGGCGCTTATCGGCGTGCTGATGGCGACCTCGGCTGTGACTCTTTGGCTGCTGTACCGTCGCGAAACACTGCTCCGGGCAAATATCGTTGCGATGTTTGCGGCGGCGCTGATGTTTGCGGGCGTCGATTTCATGACAAACGTATCGCCACACTATCAGTTCGGCGCATTGCTTGGACGCAACGTGCCGATCGAATCGGCAGCCGCCAAGTCGGGATTCAACGCGATTGCCGGGGCCAACGGGCGCAACGTGGTTCTGGTGATGGTGGAAGGCCTCGGCTACCTGGGCGATCCCACGGCACGCCGACAGGTGGATTCGCCGCTGTTCGAGCCGAGCGTCACAGATAAATACCGGATCTCCACCGGCAGCGTCGTCTACTACGGATCGACGACCTCGGGGGAGATGCGCGAGCTGTGCGACACACGCGAACCATACGCGGAATTCACCAAGACCAACGGAACCTCGTGCCTGCCTGCACGGCTTCGGACGCGCGGCTACGCCACCATGGCCGTGCATGCATTCCATCACCGCATGTTCGAGCGCGACGAATGGTATCCGGTCATCGGCTTCGAAAAGGAGGTCTTCGGCGAAGAACTCGTGAAAGTGACGCACCGCCTGTGTGGCAATGCCTTTCGCGGCGTGTGCGACGCGGACCTGCCGCCGATCATCGCGCAGGAAGCCGCATTCAGCACAAAGCCGAAATTCGTCTACTGGCTGACGCTCAACACGCATATTCCGGTTGCGCCGGGCCAGGCGCTGGCCGATTTCGGGTGCAAAAAAGACGCCGGCATATTCCGGCACGTCCACGTCTGCGAAATGGCCGAACTATGGCACGACGTTTTCACAGCCGTGTCGAAGCTCGCGCTCGACCCGAGCATCGGGCCGGCGGACATTCTCATTGTCGGCGACCACTCCCCGCCGCTATGGTCGCGGCGGGCGCGCGCGCAATTCGAGCCCGGCCTCGTGGCGTGGTACCGGCTCACGCCGCGCGACGACGTGATAGCCGTAAACCGGTCGCAAAAACCCACCGCGGCGCGCTAGCGCGCCATTCAGATCGAAATCAACCGCTCGTCCCCGCGAAAGCGGGGACCCAGGGCAACAGATCTAAAAGCTATGAGCAAGTGGCGCTGGATTCCCGCGTAGGCGTGCGGAAGCACGCCGTCCTTCGGACGGCTATGCGCGGGAATGAGCGGATGAGGGCGCCAACCCAACCGATCGCGCGCTAGCTCTTGAAATGTTTCGACAGCTTCAGGCTCTGCGCCTGATAGTTCGAGCCGATGCCCTGCCCGTATAATTTTTCTGGCTTTGCAAGCATCTTCTCGTACACGAGCCGCCCGACGATCTGACCGTGCTCGAGGATGAACGGCACCTCGCGCGAGCGCACTTCGAGGACGGCGCGCGCACCTTTCCCTCCGGCGCCGGCATAGCCGAAGCCGGGATCGAAAAAGCCGGCGTAGTGGACGCGGAATTCGCCGACCAGCGGATCGAACGGCACCATTTCGGCCGCATAGTCGGGTGGCACCTGCACCGCTTCCTTCGATGCAAGAATGTAGAACTCGTTCGGATCGAGAATCAGGCTCTTGTCCGGCCGCGCCTGCATCGGTTCCCAGAAATCGAGGACAGCATAACCGCCGCGCCTTTCCACATCGATGAGCCCGGTATGGCGCTTGGCGCGATATCCGACGAGCCCGTTCGGCCCCAGTCCTGACAGGTCGACGCCGACTGCGACGCCCTCGCTGACATCGGCCTTGTCGGAATCGACCAGGCGCTCGCGCGCATGCAAATCACGCAGAGCTTGCGCGGCCAGCAAAGCGTGGCCGCGGCGGAAGCGGATTTGCGACAGGCGGGACCCCTCGCGCACCAGGACAGGAAAGGTGCGCGGGCTGATTTCGGCATAAAGCGGCCCGTGGTAGCCGGTTTCGACGCGGTCAAAGCCGCGTGTCTCGTCCGCGATCACGCGCGTGAACACGTCGAGCCGGCCGGTCGAGCTCTTCGGGTTGGCAGCTGCCGAAATTTCACCGGGCAATGCCAGACTTTCCTGCAGCGGCACGATGTAGACGCAGCCGGTTTCGAGAACCGCGCCGTCGCTCAATGAAATCTCGTGCAGCTTGAGCTCGTCGATTCGTCTGGCGACGGTGGTGCGGCCCGGCAGAAAGCTCGCGCGCACGCGATAAGCGACCTCGCCGAGCCGAAGATCGAGGCTGGCGGGCTGAATCTGATCGGGCACGAACTTGTTTTCCGACAGAATCGCGCCGCCTGCGGCGAGTGCCGCAATCATACGGTCGGGCAAAATGCCCTTGTCCTCGATACCGAAGGAAAGCGTCACGGCCAGCCTGCGTCTAAAGTCGCGCCGATCTAACCCGAGGAGCGCCTTGACG
>DASSSM010000485.1:0-2921 GCA_035708425.1 Pseudolabrys sp. | reverse complement strand
CTCTATCTTGCACAGGCCACGAGCGTGACCGGTGTGACAATTCCCGTCGACGGCGGACAACACCTGGCGTGGCGGACCGCCGACAGCGAGGCCGTGGAATAGCGGCGGCTCCGCGATTTTCAGTTTGGTCATGCGCAAATGCATGCCACGCACTATCTTCTCCAGCATGAACGGCACCAATAAAGACATCGATCCGGCGAGCGAGCTGCGCGAGGAGGACGAGGACTCTTCGTTGCCGGAGCTCGAGATGGAGAGCGCGACGGCCGGTTCATTGGCTGCCGGACGCGCCGCCATCGCACGGCTTGCAAAGCTCGCCCCGTCTGCCTCCGGCGTCTACCGCATGATCGATGCACAGGGCGACGTACTCTATGTCGGCAAGGCCAAGAACATCCGGAAAAGGGTGACGGCCTACGCGCGCTCGACCGGCCACGACAGCCGAATTTCCCGCATGATTGCAGCGACGGTGAGCCTGGAGTTCGTCTCCACCAAGACCGAAACCGAAGCGCTGCTGCTGGAAGCAAACCTGATCAAGCGTCTGCGGCCGCGTTTCAACGTGCTCCTGCGCGACGATAAGTCGTTTCCCTACATCCTGATCACGTCGGATCACTGGGCACCACAGATCCTGAAGCATCGCGGCGCGCGTACACGGCCCGGGCACTATTACGGTCCGTTCGCGTCCGCCGGTGCAGTCAACCGCACCATCAATGCGCTGGAGCGCGCCTTCCTGTTGCGGTCCTGCTCGGATTCATATTTCGAGGCCCGGACCAGGCCGTGTCTCCTCTTTCAGATCAAGCGATGCTCGGCACCATGCACGCGGGAAATCGATTTCGCCGGCTATTCCGAGCTGGTGAGGGAGGCGAACGAATTTCTGTCCGGCCGCAGCCAGTCAGTGCAAAAAGAGATGGCGCGCGAGATGGACAAGGCCTCCGCTGCTCTCGATTATGAAAGGGCAGCGATCTACCGGGATCGTTTGTCGGCGCTCTCAGCGATCCAATCGCACCAAGGGATCAATCCGCGCAGCACGGACGAGGCGGACGTTTTCGCCGTTCATCAGGCGGGCGGGTACTCCTGCGTCGAAGTGTTCTTTTTCCGTACGGGACAAAACTGGGGGAACCGCGCCTATTTCCCAAAGGCCGACCGCAGCATTGGTCCGGCGGAAGTGCTCGGGGCATTTCTTGCGCAATTCTACGACGACAAGCCGCCGCCGCGCCTCATTCTCGTTTCGCACGATTTCGACGAGCGAGCACTGCTTGCCGAAGCGCTGACCGCCAAATCCGGACGCAAAGTCGAGGTGAGCGCGCCGCAACGCGGCGAACGCAAGGAGCTCGTGCAGCACGCCTTGGCCAATGCGCGCGAAGCGCTCGCACGCAAGCTTGCGGACACATCATCGCAGCAAAAGCTGCTGGGCGCCTTGAAGGAAACGTTCTCGCTGCCGCGCTCCCCGGGCCGGATTGAGGTCTACGACAACAGCCACATCGGCGGGACCAACGCAGTGGGGGCCATGGTTGTCGCCGGACCCGAAGGCTTTCACAAAAACCAGTATCGCAAGTTCAATATTCGATCATCCGATCTTACGCCCGGGGACGACTACGGGATGATGCGGGAGGTCCTTGAGCGGCGATTCAAACGGCTGCTCGAAGAAAACCCCCGCACTGCGGCGAACAATGTGCGCGACCTCATCATCGGCGGAGCCGAAGACCAGCCTTGGCCCGATTTGTTGCTCATTGACGGCGGGCAGGGCCAACTTAACGCCGCGCAGGAAACATTGATCGCGCTGGGCATCGCCGACGTTCCGGTCGTGGCGATTGCAAAAGGTCCTGATCGGGATGCGGGTCGCGAGACCTTCTTCATGGCAGGCCGCGCGCCCTTCAAGCTGCCCCCACGCGACCCCTTGCTTTATTTCATCGAGCGGTTGCGCGACGAGGCGCATCGTTTTGCCGTGGGGTCGCACCGCACGCGTCGCAAGAAAGACATTCGCGAAGCCGGATTGCAGGAAATTCCGGGGATTGGTCCCACCCGCAAACGGGCTTTACTTCGACATTTTGGCACGGTGAAAGCGATCGAGCGGGCAAGCCTGCCCGATCTAGCCCAGGTGCCCGGAATTAGTGCGGAGACCGCACGAAAGATATATGAGTTCTTCCACGAGTCAGCCGCAGATGGAACGCGATAGATGATCATTCAGAGGCAGGAAGACGTCACAAAAGTCGTGACCGAAGCATTCAAGAACACGCAGCCGCCGCGGTTGCGGGAGATTCTCATTTCGCTGGTGGAGCATTTGCACGCCTTTGCGCGCGACGTCCACCTCACCGAGGACGAATTCGAGAAGGCGGTCCAATACGTCGCGAGGCTTGGGCAGAAGACCGACGACAAGCACAACGAAGTTGTATTGATGTCCGGCTCGCTCGGCTTTTCAACCCTTATTTGTCTTCTCAATAATGGAAACAACGGGCAGACCGAAACCACCGCGAACCTGCTTGGGCCGTTCTGGCGAATGAATTCACCGTGCACGGAGAGCGGCGGCTCAATCGTGCGTTCGCCGACACCGGGGCCGGCGTTGTTTGTCAATTGCTGGGTCAAGGATCAGGCCGGAAAGCCGATTGCAGATGCCGAAGTCGATATCTGGCACTCCTCGCCCGAGGGCTTCTACGAACAACAGGACCCCAAGCAGGCGCCGATGAACTTGCGGGGAAAATTCAAGACCGATTCGCATGGTCATTTCAGTTTTCGAAGCGTGAAGCCTGCTGGCTACCCGATTCCCGTCGACGGTCCAGTCGGCGACCTCGTGCGTGCAACCGGGCGTCACAATTATCGTCCGGCGCACCTCCACTTTCTGATCTTCAAGGACGGCTTCAAGACTCTGATCTCGCAGGTTTATGTCAATGATGACGAAAAACTCGAGACCGACGTGCAGTTGGCGTGAC
>DASSSM010000484.1:0-8036 GCA_035708425.1 Pseudolabrys sp. | reverse complement strand
CGGCAACAACAAGGTAAAACCCGGCCGACCGTTCTGGCACATGCTCAATGTGCCGTATCTCGAACGGCTTGCAGCTGCAGGCGTGCGCGCCGAAGAGATCGATCTCGTGATGTGCACGCACCTGCACCATGATCATGTCGGCTGGAACACGCAGCAACGCGACGGCAAATGGGTTCCGACCTTTCCCAACGCGCGGTACGTCTTCTCAAAACCCGACGTCGACTATTTTTCGAAAGTCGACGCCGACCCGAAGGAAGGGCCTGCGGAGTTGGGAACGTTCCGCGAGTGCGTGATCCCAATTCTCGAGCATGGAAAAGCCGACCTGGTGAGCGGCGGACCTTACCGGCTCAACGAGTTCATCGAAATCGATTCCGCGCCCGGCCATTCGCCGGGGCACGTGTTCTTCAAGCTGGAGAGCAATGGCGAGCGTGCGGCTTTCATTGGCGATGTGTGGCACCATCTGCTGCAGGTCTACTACCCGGACTGGAATTTCCCGAAGAACTCGGACGCCGAACAGGCGCGCGTGAGCCGCCGCAAGGTGCTGGACTACTGCGCGTCAAGCGGCGCGCTGGTCTTCCCGGGCCATGTCGGCCTGCCGTTTGCTGGCCGCATCGAGCGCGCGCAAAAGGGCTACATCCCGCATTTCAAGCCCTGACAGTCAGAAGCCGTAAAGTTGTGCGGGATTTTCGACCAGCGCCTTGTGGCGTGCTGCTTCGTCCGGGATCCAGTCGAGCAGCATGTCGAGCATCCAGGCATCGTCCGGCACCGGCGCCCCCGGCGTTGGGTGCGGCCAATTGGTCGCCCACAGCATGCGTTCCGGCGCGGCCTTAGCCAGCGTCTTGGCGAGCTTGCCGACATCATCGTAGGTCGGCGGGCCGGATTTCGAGACTTCGTACGGCGCCGACAATTTCACCCAGGTGCGGCCGCCATCGACCAAGCCCTGCAGCACCTTAAAGCCCGGGTGATCGAGCGGAACCGGCTCGAGGAATTTGCCGACATGGTCGACCACCAGCGTGCTGGTCAGTCGCTTCAGCATGGCTTCGCGAGCGGGCAGGTCGCGGCCGTCCAGTTGCAATTGCACGTGCCAGCCGAACGGCGCTACTCGGGCCGACATTATTTCAAGAACTTCCCACGGCAATGGTGCGCCGGGGAGCATGAAGAATCGAATGCCGCGGGCGCCGAGCTTTGTCAGCCGGTCGAGTTCAGCGTCCGTCACGCTTTCATCGACGACAACGATACAGCGCGCGTTTGGTCCGATCGTGGCGACGGCTTCGAGCGTGCAGCGGTTGTCCTTGCCGTAGGTGGACGGTTGCACGACAACCGTGCGCTCGATGCCGAGGCGCGCGCACATCTTGCGGTAGGCCGAGACCGGCGCGTCCGGCGGCACGAACTTTGCGGTCGGCGCCTTTGGATATTTGCCATTGTAGATGTGCATGTGGGTGTCGCAGGTGCCGGCGGGCGCCTGGAGCTTCGGCGTAACGGTGCTCTCAACAGGTGGCATGGCGCGGACCTAAGGGCAGATATAGCCGGTACCGTTTGGGTTCGGGAAACAACCGACGGACTGCGGTAACAGATGCTTCGGGAGCCATAGCACGACGTCTGGAAAGTAAATGGTGAACGCGATCGCTGCAAAGAAAACGATGTAGATCGGCAGCGAAGCCAGCATCGCCTTCGAGAATTTTATGCCCACGAACTTCGAAGCCATCAGCAGGCACAACCCGTAAGGTGGCGTAATCAGGCCGAATGCCAGGGTGGTTATGATGACGACGCCCATGTGAACGGGGTTGATGTCAGCATTCTTCGTCAGGTCGATGATCAGCGGCATGAATATGATGATCGCTGGCACTGCATCGATGAAATCGCCGACGATGATGAACAAAAGCGTGAGCAGCAGCATGATCAGGAACGGATCGCCGCCGGCGGCGGTCGAGATCCAATCCGACACCATCGCTGGTCCGCGCAGATAGGCCAGCATCCAGCCGAAGGCGGATGCGGCGCCAATGGTGATGAGAGGGATGGAATAGAGCAGGCCAGTGTGCGCCATGTCGCGCGGCAGGTTGCGCAGATGCCGATGATTGAGCAGCGGGATCGCGATGAAAATGATATAGGCGACCGCGATCACGCCCGCCTCTGTCGGCGTGAACTGACCGGTGAGGATTCCGCCCATGATGATGATCGGAATCATTAAGGGGACTGCGGCTTCCTTGGCGGCTGTCGTGAATTTTCCAAAAGTCGCGCGTTTGCGCCTGATGCCGACGGGCCCGAAAAAATGGCTGTAGATCATCAGGCCGATACCGACCAGCACACCTGGCACGACGCCGCCGAGAAACAGCCCGCCGATCGAGACATTGCCGGTCGCGCCGTAAACCACTGCCATGATGCTGGGTGGAATAAGGTTTGCCATGGTTGCGGCTGACGCGATCAGTGCCGCCGTGAAGCCACGGTCGTAACCCTCGCGGTTCATTTCGGGTGCGAGTGTCCGCGTCAGTACCGCGACGTCGGCTGCTGAAGAACCGGAAATTCCGGCAAAGAACATGCTGAAAAGAGTGACGACCTGCGCAAGGCCGCCGCGAAAGTGGCCGACCATCGTCTGCGACAATGTGATCATTCGCACCGTGACATTTGCGGATGTCATCAGGTCGCCGACCAGCAGAAAGAAGGGGACCGCGAGCAGTGCTTCAACGTCCATGCCGTTGAAGATCTGCGCGATCATCGAGGCTTCACTGACGGGCGTAAACACTGTCACCAGCAGGACAGAGGCGATCAAGGCGAAGGCGACCGGCACGCCCATGTAGCCGAGAAACAGGAACAGGACTCCCATCAGGACAATGAGCGCGCCATTTCCGGTCACAGGGCTTCGCCCCCAATGCTTTCGTGGTGCGGAGTACCTTTGCGCTCGGCAAATCCGTGCCGCCAACCGTTTACCATCTGCTCGATCGTGAACAGCACAACCAGCACGCCGCAAATCGGAATGGCGATGTAAAGCGTCGCGATGGGCGTCATTGACGGCATGCGCAGACTCTTGAAGCCGTCAAGAAAATTCAGGTAACCGAAATAAATCATGCAGAATGCGACGCACAGCACGACCGACCGGTTGAATATTTCGAAGAACAGGCGCCGGTTGCCGGTCATCGATTCGGCGAGCACCGCAAGATAAAGATGGTCGTTGCGGCGGGTCGCCGCGGCGACTCCGGTGAAAATCCCGTACATGAAGAACGCCATCATGGTTTCCTGGGCAAGAAGCCACGGATGGCCAATCGCTCGTGTGATGACGTCGGCAAGCACAACGATGCTGAATCCAGAGATGCAAATCCCGCACAGGATCATCAGCACGTGCTCGAGAGGATCGAGCGCGCGCCATTTCAGGTGGCGCTGTTCATTCAGGACCAGCCCGTCAAACCGCATCGCGCAATTCCGGATTGGAGGAAGAAACAATGCGGGGAGCCAATCGCTCCCCGCATTCTCGCGTATGCTGTCTATTGTACGTTGCGGACGAGTCCGAGAACTTTCACGGCATGCGGGCCAAGGTCCGAGGCAAGCTTGTCCTGGATCGGCTTGCTGATTTGTGAAAAGCCGCTCTTGTCGACGTCCTTCACCACCTTGACGCCCATTTTCTCGAGCTTCGCCAGCGCCTGATGCTCTAGGTCGAACGCGACGGCCGGCTCCTTCTGGCTGACCTCATCGGCCGCAGCCTGCACCCATTTCTTCTGCTCGTCGGTCAGGCTGCTCCATGCCTTGTCGCTGATGAACAATGCAGCGTTATTGGCCTCATGCTCCGTAAGAGACAGAACCGGGGCAGGCTCATAATGTTTGTTGATCAGGTAGTTGTTGATGCCGTTCTCGGCCATATCGGCGACGCCGGTCTGTAATGCCGTGTAAACCTCGCCGAAGGCCATGTGCACGACCTGCGCACCGTAGGCCGGGAACGTTGTGTCTTCAGTTACTGTGGCTTGTACGCGCATTTTTACGCCCTTGAGATCGGCGACCTTTTGAACGGGTTTTTTGCCGTACATGTGCCGCAGGCCTTGCGAGCCCAATCCCAGCATGTGGGCGCCCTTGATCTTGGCTGCGTAGAGCTCCTTCATTGCTGCGATCACCTTTGCGTCGCCCAGCACCTTTATCGCGTGTTTCTCATCGCGGAAGATGAAGTGGATCGAGAAGACACCTGATTCCGGCTGTGCCGTCGAAGCATTGGCCGTCGAGAGCATCACGAAGTCGATGTCACCGGTCTGCACCTTTTGCATCGTCTGTGCTTCAGTGCCGAGTTGCGCGCTGGGATACTGATTGATCGACAGCGTTCCCTTGCTCAGCTCTTTCAGCTTCTTGTCGAACATTTCGGCGCCCGCGCCGTAGCCGCTGGATTTGGGCTGATCGTACGCAAACGAGAACGTGCGGGTCTGAGCGAGCGTTGCGGTGGACACCATTGCGAGCGCGGCACCGAACACAAGAGCGGACAGAGTTGAGAGACGCATGGCTGACATGAAGACCTCCCCGGGTACGTGGCGCCTTGTGTGGCGGGATCGCCCTGCGGCGCCATTTGCGCTCGATCTGCGCTTTAATGTCGCAAGGGTGTGTCGGCCGGTCTGGCCTTGTCAATGCTGGAGTTTCATTCAGCCCGTAGCATCGCCTTGATCCGCCAGGGCGTCACCGGAAGTTGTGTCACGGCGCCCGGGCGCTGAAGCGCGTCATCGATTGCGGACGCGATGGCGGCACCGACCGGTGTGATCCCGCCTTCGCCAGCGCCCTTGAATCCGTAGGTGTTGAGCGGACTCGGCGCATCCTCGCTTACAAACGTCTCGATGGCCGGTATTTCTCGCGCCGTCGGCATCAGATAGTCGGCGAACGTCACCGCCAGCGGATCCCCGCTATCGGTATACGTAAACTCTTCGAACAAGGCGCCGCCCAGTCCTTGCGCAAGGCCGCCGACGATCTGGCCTTCCACCAGCATCGGGTTGACGGCCTTGCCGATATCAAAGGCGACGAGATAGCGCTCGATTGCGACCGCGCCGGTTTCAGTATCGAGCTTGATCTGCACGACATGCGCCCCGTAGGGGTAGACCATGTGGCTCGATTTGAATTCGGCTTCGGCGGTCAGGCCTTCCGCCTTGGTGGCCGCGAGTTCGGCGAGTCTCATTGACGGCCCCGGCCCGCCCTTGCGCACGATTTCACCGTCGATCAGGTCGAGCAGTTCGACCGATGTCTGCATCAATTCGGCGGCGGCCGTCAGCGCGGCGTCGCGCAGCTTGGCTGCGGCCATGCGTGTGGCTTCGCCGCACATGACCGTCACCCGTGATGCAAATGCGCCCATGCCCTTGTCTATGCGGTCGGTCTGGCCGTGCACGACATTTATGCCGGTATAGTCGACACCGAGCGTTTCGGCGCAGATCTGCGCCATGGCGGTTTCCACGCCTTGTCCGATCGACGCCACGCCGGTGATCACCTCTATCGTGCCGCGTGAGCTCACTTCGATGCGCACTTTGTCGAACGGCCCAAGGCCGCTTTTCTCGACAAACATGGCAAAGCCGGCACCCACTCTTTCTCCGGCCGCACGCCGGTGCGCTAGCGCCTGTCGCATGCCCTGCCAGTCGGCCGCCTCAAGCAGCCGATCCATCAATTTCGCGTAGTCGCCCGAGTCGTAGACGATATCGGTGCCGAGCGTGGAAAATCCGAGGCTGTAGGGCATCGCGCTCTGGTCGATCAGGTTGCGCCGGCGGATCTCGATGGCGTCGATGCCGGTTTTCGCCGCGATAGCGTCGATGAGGCGCTCACGCACGAAAGTCGACTCGTATCGCCCGGGTGCGCGGTAGGTGCCGCATGGCGTCTTGTTGGTCAGCCGGATATGGCCGCGGGCGCGATAGGCCGGCACACGGTAGGGGCCGGGCAACATGGCTGCCGCAAGATCGGGGACCGTCGCCGCATGCGTGCGCATGTAGGCGCCATTGTCGTGAAAGAACTCGTTGTCGATCCCGAGAATGCGGCCGTCTTTGTCGATCGCGGCCATGATCTTGTGGCGCTGCTGGCGCGAGTGATTGGCGGCAATCAGATGTTCGCGCCGGTCCTCGATCCATTTAATGGGTCTTTTGAATTTCAGGGCGGCCGCGCAAACAAGCACATCCTCGGGATACATTTCGCCGCGAATGCCGAAGCCTCCGCCGACGTGGCCCTCATAGAGCTGCACCTTGTCCGGATGCCGGCCAAGCATGAGCGCCAGCCGGTCTCTGTTCCAGTGCGGTACCTTGGCGGCGCCGTGCATCTCCAGGACGTCGTTGGCTTCGTCGTAGCGTGCAATGGCGCCACGCGTCTCCATAGGCACGCCGCTGTGCCGGCCGATTTCGAGATCAAGCGCCACGACCATCTTGGCCGCGCGAAAAGCTGCATCGATGTCGCCGGATTTCTTTTCGATCACCGAGGTTTCGGTGTCATGGTGCTCGTCGAACGGGCCGGGCGGTCCGGCGGCATCGAGAATGACCGGCAGCGGCTCGATGTTGATCTCGACCAGATCGGCCGCATCCTCGGCAACGTATGGATCGGCGGCGAAAACCGCCGCCACCGGTTCGCCGACATATCGCACGTAGCGCTGCGCCAGTGCCGTCTGCCGGTATGCCTCAAGTTCCACCAGTCCCGTCAGCCGGAATCCGATCGGCGGAATATCGGCGATGTCGGCATGCGTCCAGACGGCATGGACGCCCGGCAAGGCAAGAGCGGCTTTTGCATCGATTGTTTTCAATAGCCCGTGCGCGACCGGCGAGCGCACGACGCGCATATGCCACTGTCCGGGAAACGAGATATCGCCTGCAAAGCGGCCCTGGCCGGTGAGGAGAGGGCGATCCTCCAGACGCGGAACGGAACGGCCGACAAATTTCCCTTTAGCCATGAGCGCAACCGCTCACCCTTTTTGCATCTCTTTTGCCGCGGCGCGGACCGCCTTGATGATGTTCTGGTAGCCGGTGCAACGACACAGATTGGATGAAAGCACATCGATGAGGTTTTTATCGCTGATGTCGGGTTCGCGTTCGAGCACGCCGACCGCCAGCATCAGGAAACCCGGCGTGCAAAAACCGCACTGAAGGCCGTGGTGGTCCATAAAGGCCTGCTGCATCGGGTGCAGCTTGTCGCCCTGCGCCAGGCCTTCAACGGTCCGGATCTTCTTGCCATCCGCCTGGATCGCAAACATCAGGCAGGAACGCACCGGGTCGCCGTTCACGATCACCGTGCAGGCGCCGCAGATACCGTGCTCGCAGCCGATGTGAGTGCCGGTCTGGCCGCAGTCCTCGCGGATCGCATCAGCGAGTGTGCGCCGTGGCTCGACTTCGATCGGATAGCCGCGGCCGTTGATATTGAGCGTGATCGCGGCTTTCTGGCTCATGCGGTTTTCTCCGCATTGCGGATGGCGGCGCGAATGCGCTGCGGCGTTGCCGGTATCTGGTCGATCTCTACTCCGAATGGGGACAGCGCATCGTTGATCGCATTGATGACCGCGGCGGGCGCGCCGATGGTGCCGCCTTCGCCCAGCCCCTTGGCCTTGGTGATCGAATTCGTGCTCGGGGTCTCGATGTGATGCAGTTCGATCGGGGGAATTTCATGCGCGGTTGGAGGTAGGTAGTCGGCGAGAGTAGCCGTGAGAATTCCACCGCTGTCGTCGTAGATGATTTCCTCAAGCAGGGCATTACCAATTCCCTGCGCGATGCCGCCGTGCACCTGCCCGTCGGCGATCATCGGGTTGATGATGCGCCCGGCATCCTCGGCCACAAGGAATTTTTCGACCTTCACATGACCGGTCTCGACGTCGACATCGACGATCGCGACGTGACAGGCATTGGAGAAAGTCCCGGGTGGATCATAATGCCCGGTTTCGGTGAGGCCGGGCTCTATGTCGCCTTTGAACCGATGCGTCTGCGTATAGGCTTCGCGGGCAAGTTTTGCGATCGCGATAGCCTTGTCGGTGCCAGCGACCTTCGCCATTCCGTCGGCGAGCACGATGTCGTCGGTCGCTGCCTCCAGCAGGTGGCTGGCCATTTTAATGAGCTTGGTGCGTA
>DASSSM010000483.1:0-8460 GCA_035708425.1 Pseudolabrys sp. | reverse complement strand
TAACCGGATTGCCAGCGGAAGCGCTCATGGCGATCGTCCTGTGGCCGCGGCCTTCTCCCGATAGGCCGCCCGGGCAGACCAGATGCACGCCAGAAGAAAACCTCCAAATAAAATAGACTTGATGACCGGTTTTGGAAGGTGGAATTCCCAGTAGAGCTCGTTGGTCAGCAGGAGTGCTCCGATCGAAACTACCCAGGTTGGCGCATTACCGCACAGCGCGACGAACGGCAGAATGGGCAGAAAGTGCCAGGGCCGGTTCGGCGACACCAGGAGCAGGACGACGAGCAACAGCATATTCGTGTCGGCAAGACTTGATGCCATTGTCCGGTCCGGTCGGCGCGCAGCCGACAGCATCATGAACAGCACGATCGACGCCACGACGGCGTAGGCAGCCACATCGCCGCGATGGATGCCGAAAACGAAACGCCAGACGCACAGCAGCCAGAGATCGTTGCCGGATGCAATGCCTTCTTCCGTCAGATAGCCCTGGGTCAGGAAGCCGAAGACGCCCCAGCCCACGGACAGATATGGAAGATAACAAAGCGAGATGACGGCGATCACGACGGCCGGCATCTTCCAGTCCCACGGGCGCCAGATCGATGCCAGCGCCGGCGCCACGTAGGGCTTCACCAGCGCCGCGAGCGCGATCGAGACCGCGCCGCCCGTGGCACGGCCGGTCAGCGCGAGCCACAGGCCGAGCAGCATCAGCGCGACCGCCATCGCATCGACGTGGCCGTTATTGGCAATTTCCCAGATCGGGAGTGGATGCCATAGATAGGCGACCACCTGGGTGAGTGGCCGTTGCATGCGACGCAGGAACAGGACGATCAAGGTCACGCTCACGGCCTCGCACCCGAGCAAGGCGAGACGCATCACGTTGACGTTTTCGCCGATACGCGTGACAACCAGAAAGAAGAGCTCGGCGACCGGCGGATAGATCGTGACGGCATAATCGGCGCGATTGATCCGGGGAAAGATCGCCGGGTCGCGCAGATGCGCGAGCGCGTCATGCGCGGGAAAATAGCGGTAGGGGTTGATGCCGGCCGCCTGGACCCTGCCATCCCAGATATAGCGGAAGATGTCGGTGGACAGCAGCGGGTCGAACAGCAGCACGTAGATCCGTAGCAAAATCCCGGCCCCGAAAATCAGCCACAGGGCGCGGCTCGCCGCGGTGCGTTCAGCGGCTTGCGTTGCCGCCAGCGTCAACAGGCCCGCGGGAATGGCCAGCGCAATGAACGCATTGTCGCCGCCGGCCCGGAACGCAAAGGGTGCTGCCACAGTCAGGCCTGCGAGGGCGAGACCGATGCCAGACAGGAGATAAAGCGGCCGCTCCTTGCCGGCGGATTGTGCGGGTTGAGCCAATCCCGACATCGGCTCACGAGCCCGCCGACGGCGCGGCCGTCAGAAACGCTCGCGTCGCCGCCGCAGGGCTGCCGCCGCGAAAACGCGCCGAATGACCGGCGAGTTCGTCGCGCAGCCAATCCAGCGTTTCACCATTGTCGATGTCGTACCATTCCGGAAGCAGCGTGGTCGCAAGTCCGATTTCCGCGGCGCGCTGGCATGTGCGGCCCAACACGGTATCGGTCCCCCATTCGATTTCAGTGAACAATTGCTGGTGCGGATGCTTCAACCCGATGAGGTAGTAGCCACCATCACTGGCCGGGCCGAGCACCAGCCGGTCGCCCGGAGTGCGCAGCGCTTCGATGGCCCGAACCAGGAAACCGGTCGGCAGCGTCGGGCTATCGCCGTTGACCAGCAGGACACAGTCGTGCGCCGCACGCAGCAGATCGCGCGTGGCGCCGAACAGTGCTTCTCCGAGGTTGGCCCCCGCCTGCAGCAACAGTCCAAAGGTTGCTGGAAACAGGTCGCGCAGCACCTGTTCAGTTCCTGCCGGGGCATAGACAGCGTAGCCCTTCCTGCCGAGTGTTTCGGGGACCGCCTCGATCGCCGCCGCAACGTCGCGCAAAAAACAGGCCGACAGCTCCGACGCGGCAACCGCTCCGATAGCCTTCGCGAGTCGCGTTTTTGCCTGGCCCGGCTGGGGCGCCTTGCACATGATCCCGATCGCTGCAGCGCTCACGGCGCGAGCCGCGAGCGCAGGCGGTTCGCCGCGATCGCCACCAGGTCGAGCGCATCTTTGGTGCCGTCGGCCTCACCCTTCTCGAAATCGCCGTCGATGCGGCCCATCTGGTTGGTGACATGGGCAAAACACAGCACAGGCTTTTGCCGGACCTGCGCAAAGGCATAGAGCGCCGCCGCTTCCATCTCGACCGCCATCAGATTTTTTTCGCGCATGGCATCGATCGCCGGCTGGGTCTCGCGGAACGGCGCATCGGTTGTCCAGGTCGCGCCGGTCAGGACCGGCACCGGCAGCGCGGCGAATGCGCCGTCAAGCGCCGCGATCAACACAGGGTCGGCGTGGGAATAGTCGGATGCCGGCATGTAGTGGTAGCTCGTCCCTTCGTCTCGCAGCGCGCGGTCGATAACGATGAAATAGGGCGGCGGACGGACCGGCACGATCTGCCCGGAGGAGGTCACGCTGATCAGCAATTTGCAGCCCGACGCGAACATTTCCTCGGCGATCAGCACCGCAAATGAGGCGCCCACGGCGCAGCCGACAATTCCGAAATCGATGCCGCCACGGCTGAAAGAATAAAGCTGCGTGTGATAACAGGCCCACGCCGGCTCAAGCCGGGCTTCGCCGCGGGCGAGCAGGCGGCGCACCATGTCGCCGTCGGGGTCGAGAATGCAGGCGGGAGGAATGCCGGCACCGGTGATTTGCTTCTGCCGACGCGCTTCGCGGAGCAGACTTTCCGGCGTGAAGGCCGATGGTGTCTTGTAGTGTTTCTGCGCGAGGATCGGCGGGACTCTACCGTGCTTAGCCGACATCAGCGCCCGACCTGTTTGACCGTAAGATTTACCGAATATTGGTAGCGGTTCTCATTGATGCCCGACAAGCCCACGCGTGGGCAGGGCCGATGATCCGCCTTCCGGTCGGAAAGTCCAGCAACTACACGGCTTTGTGTTCGGGCGCGCGCTTGCCGGCATGACAGGAACAAATAAGCTGCCGGGCCTCATGCAAGCGGGGAGACAACGATGCGCACGAACCCGTTCTTCGACGCTTGGCTGTTTCTGATTGGAGCGACCGACGATCATAGGGCGCTCGGCCCATTCCAATATGTCATGGTGGCGCTGTTCTGGACATTGCTCATCGCGAGCGTATGGATCGCCTTCAAAAATTGGTCAGAGGATGCGGAGCAGCGCCGCGGCAGCCACACGGTCATCTGGATTTGCCGCCTGCTGGTGGGCGCGCAGTGGTTCCAGGGCTGCCTCTGGAAGCTGCCTTTACCGGTGTCCGGCGGTTTCCAGTATTGGACCGGGCAGATGGGCGAGCATGCGGCGTTCGCGTTTCACCGTGAACTTGTGAAGAGCGTATATTTGCCGCTTATCAACATCATCGACCCGCTGGTGTTTTTGGCTGAGCTTGCGTTCGCAGTCTCGCTGATGCTTGGCGTCAGCGTGCGCCTGGTCGCAGTTGTTGCCGCGGTCTACTCGCTGCATCTCTGGCTCGGCCTCTACCGCCATCCCGGCGAGTGGCCGTGGAATTACATGTTCCTTGCCATCGTGCACGTGCAGTTCGCGGTCTATGCCGCAGGCCGCAGCCTCGGCGTCGATGCGCTGATCCGCCGTCGCGCGTCGGACAGCGCCCTCACACGCCTGGCGGCACAGACGGGCTGAGACCGCATTGTCACGCAGACTGTGCATCACTGAATGAACTTCGGAGGCTCAACCATGGATTCGAAAAAAGTGTTCGAAGAGATCAGCCGCCGTTTTGTCGGTACCGCTCGTCGCAACATTATTGGTCTCTCGATTGTAATGGCGGCGGTCATGGCGTTTGCGACAACCTTACAGGCGCAGGGGCGCCCGCCGATTTTCGACCAGATGTTCAAAGCCTATGGGCTTGAGTCCTTCGGCCAGGTCGAAAAAATCCGCTACACTTTTAACCTTGAATTCCCGGGGCTGAATCTGTCCCGCAGCTGGGAATGGGAACCCAAGACGGACCTGATTTCCTACGAAGGCAAGGATAAAGACGGCAAGCCCGTGAGCGTGATGTATCGACGTTCGCAGCTCGGCAGCCAGTCCGACGCCGTGAAGAATGAGATCGACCCAGCTTTCAGCAACGACAATTACTGGCTACTGCTCGTGCTGCATTTTTCCTGGGATGGCAGCGCCACGGTCACCGATGAGGGCCCGCAAAAGCTGCCACAGGGCAACGGTTCGGCGAGGCGCGTGGTGGTGAAATATCCCTCGGAGGGTGGCTACGCCCCCGGCGACACCTGGGACCTCTATGTCGGCGCCGACAACCGCATTGAAGAAATTGTCTATCACGGGGGCGGGCCAGGCACACAACAAAGGCCCAAGCTCCTGATGGCGACGTGGGCCGACCATAAAAAGGCGGGGCCTCTCGTTATCTCGACGGATCACCGGGGCACTTCGGACGGCAAGCCGGTGCGCGTTTCCCTTTCGAACGTCTCGGTCAAGCTCGTCGGATCGGACAGCTGGATAAACGCGCAATAGAACGCGAGAGGCGCTGACCGGCGCCTTTCTGCCGGCAAGCCTGGCCAACGCCCGGGGCAGACGATCTACACGGCCGCGAGCGCCTGATCGATGTCGGCTATAATGTCGTCCGGGTGTTCGATGCCGACCGAAAGCCGGACATATCCCTCCGTGACGCCGGTCTGGAGTTGCTCTTCCGGCGACAATTGCGAGTGAGTCGTGGTTGCCGGATGGATGGCGAGCGATCGAGCATCGCCGATATTGGCGACATGATAGAGCATTTTCAGGCTATCGATGAATTTGCGGCCGGCCTCTTTGCCTTTCTTGAGCTCGAAGCCCAGCAGCGCTCCATAGCCGCCCTTCAGATAGGCGTCCGCGCGGCGTTTGTTCTCCCCGGTCATCAAACCGGGGAAAATAACCTTGCTGACTTTGGGATGCTTGGCGAGATAGTTCGCAACGGCAATCGCGTTACTGCAATGCTGTCGCATGCGCAGGGCCACCGTCTCAAGGCCTTGGATAAACATGAAGGCATTGAACGGTGACATGGCCGCGCCGATGTCGCGTAGCAATGTCACGCGCGCCTTTATTATGTAGGCGATCGGCCCAAGCGGTTTGACGGCCTGCGTCCACACGGCGCCGTGGTAGCTCGGGTCGGGCGTGTTCAGCATCGGAAAACGGCCGGCATGCTTTTCCCAGTCGAAATTGCCGCCGTCGACAATGATGCCGCCGATTGAGGTACCGTGACCGCCGATATATTTGGTTGTCGAATGCATGACGATAGCGGCACCGTGCTCGATCGGCTTGCAGAGCACCGGGCAAGCGGTGTTGTCCATGATGAGCGGTATACCCATTTCGCGGCCAATCTTGGCGACCTCGGCGATCGGAAAAACGGCGAGTTTCGGGTTGGGCAGTGTCTCGCCATACCAGCAGCGGGTACGCGCGTCGCTCGCCTTGCGGAAGTTTTCCGGATCCGCGGGGTCGACGAACCGGCATTCGATGCCCATGGTGCCCATGGTGTTCTGGAACAGGTTCCAGGTGCCACCATAAATGTCGGTCGAGCAGACAAAATTGTCCCCGGCGTGACAGATATTTTGGACGGCGAACAGCGAAGCGGCTTGACCGGAGGCAACGGCGAGAGCCGCGACACCGCCTTCGAGTGCGGCCACGCGCTCTTCCAACACGGCCTGCGTCGGGTTCATGATGCGTGTGTAAATGTTGCCGAACTCTTTGAGCGCGAACAGGTTGCCGGCATGTTCGGTCGAATTGAACTGATAGGACGTGGTTTGGTAGATCGGCACCGCAACGGCCGTAGTGGCCGGATCGGACCGGTACCCGGCGTGCAGGACCACGGTTTCTGCGTGTGGGCTGTTCGTCGGCATGAGTTTTACCCCCGAGGCTTAGGACGAGATTACTGTAGCGGTTCAAACGAGGGTCGGTAAGAGACGACTATTCCATGTCCGCTTGGGCCAGAAGCTGACATTAGCGACGCCTACGCGAACGCCGTGACGGCGGCTTCCGCGATCTCCTTGCCCCACTCCTGAACGAAGTGCCCACCGTCTGGAATCTCGAGCGGCGAAGGACATTCGCGTATTTGCTGGCGCAGTGCCGCCATCACCGGCGGTCCCAGGACCGGGTCTTTCATCCCGACGGCCATGAACGTCTGCCCACTCCACTCATGCGACCACCATGTAATCGGTTCGTTCGTGCTCTTCGGCGCGTGGACCGTCAACCTCGTCAGCTATCATCCAACAACAGACCTGAATCCGTTAGCCCCGTTCAGTGTGCACATTGACTGACCCGGGTCTGATGTCCGCTTTGAGCAGTAGCGGACATTCTTGCCTCATCGATACCTCTGCGCGTTCAAATCGCGCCAGCGGATAAGATCGCTTTTAGGCGCGGCACTGCGTAATCGAGAAAGACCCGCACCTTTGAAGGCAACAGTCGCTGACCGGTATAGACAAGGCTTACGGGCCACGGCGCAGGCTCAAAATCCTTGAGTGCCAAAACGAGCTGGTTGGCGCGAATTTCCTGGGCAACCTGGTAAGAAAGCACGCGCGTAATGCCGACTCCGGCAGCCGCGGCATCGATGGCCGCTTCAGCGGTGTTCACGATCAGCCGGGAGTGAACAGGAACAGATTTTGTGGCTTTGCCGAAAGGGAAGGTCCAGACGCTTGGCGAGATGAGACCCTCAAAAGTTATGCAGTCATGGCTCCCGAGTTCGTCAGGAGTCTTGGGCATTCCACGCGCAGCAGAATAGCCTGGGCTGCCACACACAACGTGGCGTATGGCGCCGATGCGCGTTGCGATCAGGCTGCTGTCGGGCAGATCGCCGATCCTCACCGCAAGGTCAGCCTGCTCTTCAAACAGATTCACAATCCGGTCGGCAAACACCAAACGGACGTCAATTTCCGGGTAGGCCTTCAGAAATTCCGTTACGACCGGCAGCACATGAAGGCGTCCGAACACAATGGGGGCGGTGACGGTGAGGTCGCCTTTAGGGGTACTATATTCACCTGTAGCGGCGCGCTCGGCTTCCCCCACCAGTTCAAGGATTCGCTTGCAATCCGTTACGTAGGAACGCCCGGCATCGGTCAGTGTCAGGCGACGGCTCGACCGGTTCACCAGTCGTGTTTTGAGATACGCCTCAAGCTCGGAAACTTTGCGGCTCACATTGGTCAGTGGAATACCGAGACGGCGGGCTGCGGCTGACAGGCTGCCCTCGTCGGCCGCAGTGACCAAAATCGACATTGAGTCCAAGCGATCCACGATGTACTAACCCTTCCAACTTTTGGAAGGCTAGTTACCAATAATCCCATCTGGTTGGCAAATTCGGAAGGCATAGGTTCGCCGTCTCAAAAGCCGAACCTCAAAGGAGACCTGCTATGGCTCGCATTCCGATCCCCGCCACAATCGAAGTCGCTCCGGCGGCCTCACGCCCATTGCTCGAAATGGTCAAGAAGCAACTTGGTGCCGTGCCCAATCTATTTCGGCTCGTCGCGAATAGCCCGTCGGCGCTCCAGGGCTATGTCGCGCTCCTCGATGCCTTGAACAAAGGCTCATTACCGGCGCCGACGCGGGAACGCATCGCGCTTGCAGTTTCGGAATTGAACGGCTGCAGCTATTGCCTGTCCGCGCACGCTTATCTCGGCAAAAATCTGGCAAAGCTCGATGATGCGGAAATTTCAGCGAACCGTAGTGGGAGCTCAAACGATCCGTTTGCGGCTGCCGCGGTCCGTTTCGCCGTCAAGGTCGCGCATGAACGCGGCCACGTCGGTCAAGACGACCTCAATGCTCTCAGGACTGCCGGCTACGATGACGGACAGATCATTGAGATCGTGCTGCATGTCGCACTCAACACCTGGACGAACTACATCAACGAAGTCGCAAAGACCGACATCGACTTTCCGACCGTCACCAGCCGGAAAGCGGCGTAAGCATCTCAATCTATGGCGCTCGCGCGACGTTCGTAGCGAGCGCCACGATTTTCAATAAGAGCGGAGCAATTATTATGGATCGGCCGCCACTGCCTCCATTTACTTCCGAAACTGCCGTTCAAAAGGCACGTTTGGCAGAAGACGCCTGGAACACCCGAGATCCCGCTAAGGTGGCGCTCGCCTACACCACCGACAGTCGCTGGCGGAATCGGTCGGAATTTCTGCAAGGCCGTGCGGCAATAGAAGCATTCCTCACGCGGAAGTGGACTCGCGAACTGGACTATCGCCTCATCAAAGAGGTATGGACCTTTCGCGACAATCGCATTGCCGTGCGCTTCGCGTATGAATGGCACGATGACAGTGGCAGCTGGTTTCGCAGTTACGGCAACGAGAACTGGGAGTTCGACGAGCACGGCCTGATGCGCTTGCGAATTGCAAGCATCAATGATCTCCCCATCAGCGAAAGCGA